>JBCCCR010000028.1 GCA_039033415.1 Pseudomonadota bacterium
CAAGTTACCTAGCTCTTAACCGAGTAACCTTCTTCCCAAATAAAAGTGCTTTACAACCCGCAGGCCTTCTTCACACACGCGGCATTGCTGGATCAGGGTTGCCCCCATTGTCCAATATTCCCCACTGCTGCCTCCCGTAGGAGTCTGGGCCGTGTCTCAGTCCCAGTGTGGCTGATCATCCTCTCAGACCAGCTACCGATCGTCGCCTTGGTAGGCCATTACCCTACCAACTAGCTAATCGGACGCGGGCTCATCCTAAAGCGTCAGCCGAAGCTAACTTTACTCCGTAGAGCTTATGCGGTATTAGCCCGAGTTTCCTCGGGTTGTCCCCCACTTCAGGGCAGATTCCCACGCGTTACTCACCCGTCCGCCACTCGCCACCAAGAAAGCAAGCTTTCTCGTGCTGCCGTTCGACTTGCATGTGTTAAGCATGCCGCCAGCGTTCAATCTGAGCCAGGATCAAACTCTTCAGTTTAAAAAGGTGCTTCGTTTCCACGCCGACGTATAACGGTCGGTGCGGTCACTTAGCGATTCTTTCGAAGAGCCTGAATCCAGTTTTTCTCAAAACGAATTTAGGCTTCTTTACATCTAATTGACACTTGCCTTAATGCAAGCGCCCACACAAATGACCTAGCTTAATTTTTAAAGAGCTTTGTTGCGCCCGGGGCATTTCGCTCACCGGGCCGGCCATTATCGGCCGGAGGTAATTTTGAGTCAAGAAAAAACGACGTCAATCGCCGTTTACTTGTTCCAAAATAAAGCGCCGCGAAGTGTCTCCGCAGCGCTGAGGAGGCGTATTATAGGGGTGGCCGGAAGCCTGTCAACACCTTTCGGAAAGTTTTTTGTGATCCCTGAGTGAACGCCCCTAGATTGTCGTTCCGGCACCCACCGACCACCAGCGACTGATCGCCGAAATGGCCTGCGGGAAGCCTTTAGCGCGCTAGCTTTTCCGACTGACCCGCGCTGCTATCTCAAGGCTTCACGGCCTGCGCTCGCGCTCGGAGCTCGTCGAGCCGGAGCTCGGCGCACGCGCCGGGCGAAACCCGCGCGGCCACGCTTTCTGCGCCAGTCCGCTGTCCGACTTCCTGGCCCATGGCAGCGCGATAGGCTTCGCGGAACGGCACGCCGTCGCGGGCAGCCTCGACCGCAACGTCCGTGGCGAACATCGCTGGCTCCAGCGCCCGCTCCATGGCCTCTTTGTCGAACGTCATCTCGCTGACGAGCGCCGGCACCAGGGCCAGCGCCGGAAGCGTTGACT
The DNA here is from genome assembly GCA_039033415.1 of Pseudomonadota bacterium. Taxonomy (NCBI): domain Bacteria; kingdom Pseudomonadati; phylum Pseudomonadota; species Pseudomonadota bacterium. The sequence goes on from JBCCCR010000028.1 coordinate 1,259, forward strand.
CGAAAGCTCGCAGCAGCGGCGGTTTGGTGGCCTGCAGATCTCGATGGTAGCCCGAAGGCAGCGCAATCACGGTCTGCAGCTCCGTGAGCGCACCGGCCACGACGCCGTGCTGTGCCCGCAGCAGCTCCACCGTATCGGGGTTGTATTTATTCGGCATAATCGACGAGCCGGTGACGTAGCGCTGCGGCAGGCCTACAAAGGCAAATTCGCCGCTGGTATACAAACTGAGGTCCCACGCCAGACGGCGCAGCTCGAGCGTCGCCTGGGCTAGCGCGGTCAGCGCCTGGAGCTCAAATCGACCACGGGAATTCTGTGCGTACTGCGGATTGATCTGGAGCCGATCAAAATCCAGGTCCTGAGCCGTTTGCTCACGCGCCAGGGGTAGATTGACGCCATAGCCGGCGGCCGTGCCCAGCGGCGATGAATTGATCCAGTCGCGCGTGCTGAGAGCCAGCGCGGCGATATCCACAAAGGCCTCCGCCAGGCCGCCCAGCCAGAGTCCCACCGTCGAGGGTACGGCCCTCTGTAAGTGGGTATAGCCCGGGATCACGGTCATCGCGTCCGCCTCGGCGCGGTCCAGCAGCCGCAGCGCGGTTTCTCGACACACCTCACCCAGCCGCTCCAGGCGGTTGCGCATATAAAGGCGCAGTGCGGTTTGCACCTGGTCGTTGCGGCTCCGCCCGGTGTGGACCTTGCCGCCCAGCGGGCCCAGCCGCTCGGTCAGGTAATGCTCGATGGCCGAATGGCCGTCCTCGAACGGCGGCCCCAGGACAAACGCTCCGCTCTGTACCTCTGCCTCGAGCGCCGCCAGCCCTTCCTCAAGCTGCACGCACTCATCGCCGGTCAGGAGTTCGATGGTCTTTAGCCCGCGGACGTGGGCCGCCGTTGCCCGAATATCAAATGGCAGGAGGTGCCGGTCCAGCAGCACGTCCTCTCCGGCCAGAAATCGCTGAACCTCCTCGTCAGCGCCGCTCAAGCCCTGCTTTTGCCAAAGCGCGTCACTCATGTTGCTGCTTCCCGTTATTGATTAAGCGTCCAGCCCCGCCAGGTGATCCAGGCCGTGCATCAGGTTCAGGTTTTCCAGCGCCTGGCTCGCGGCCCCCTTTAACAGGTTGTCGATGCACGCGACCCAGCGAATTTGCCGCGGATTGCGCGCATCGACGCTGAACCCGCCGATACGAACCGTGGGTCGATTTCGTACCTGCGCAATTTCTGGGATCCCGCGGTCAACCGTGACAAGAGGGAAGGCCTGATAGTACTCGCGGAAAAGATCGAGCAGCGCGTCCGTCGCAAGCGGCTCCTTCAGTTCCGCTAGCAGCGTGACGCTGATGCCGCGAAAAAATGCCGCCACGTGCGGCGTAAACGCGACCGGATGCCCCAGCTGATGGCTGACCTCAGCTTCGTGGAGATGGCCGCTGAGCTTATAGGGCAGCAGGTTGTCAGCCAGCCGATCGGGGTTGTTGCGCTCGGATGGCGTCCGCCCAGCGCCGCTGTAGCCCGACACGCCAAAGGCTGCCGGGACCCCGGCCAGCTGATCGAGCAGCGGCAGCAGGCTAAGCTGCGTGGCGGTGGCGTAGCAGCCCGGATTGGCGACACGCTTGCTGGTCGTCAGGGTCTCGCGGTTTACCTCGGGTAGACCGTAGGTCCAAGCTGGATCGAACCGATAGTCGGCGCTGATGTCCACCACGCCGGCGGGGTTTTCCGCCGCGTCGAGGGCCTCAACAAACTCAGCCGCCTCGCCGTTGCTGCGGGCAAGCACGAGGACATCAACGTCGCGCGCGGCCACTGTCGCTGCATCCATCGACTCAAATGCGGCTGCGTCAGCGCCGGGCAGGTCTGATAAATCAGGAAATACCTGGCTGAGGCGCTGGCCGGCCAGCGATCGGGAAACCATAAACGCCAAGCGGCACACTGGATGCGGCAGCAGCAGCTTCAGCAGCTCCTCGCCGACGTAGCCACGACCGCCGACCAGCCCAACCCGGATTACTCCAGCCACGATTCGTCCCGGGCCAGAGCGTCATCGACATACTGCTGCATGTCGTCCATGGCAATGCCGTAGCTGAACACGCGCCAGTCTCCGGCCTTAAAGCTGATATCCGCCTGGCGGTGATACCAGTCGTTGATGGGATTGTGCAGCTTGGCACGCCAGTAAAGCCGGTCGAAGTTGCCCCGCAGCTCGCGCCACAGCGCGGACGCTAGGCCTTCGCCCCGAGCTGCCGGCGTCACCGCAAATTTGTCTAGATAGGGATAATCGTTCAGCCCGTGACTGATGACCGCCGCCGCGCGCCCGGAGTCGGACAGCAGGAGTCGATCGAGCGGCAGCTCGTCGAAGTAGCCAGGATTCAGCTCCCGATCAAAACACTCGCCCAGCAGACTGCCGAGCTTGGATGACAAGTCCTCGTCCAGCTTGACGTGGGCAGAAAACCCTTCACCCCGCCGGATCAGGGTGCCGCAGCCGCTGTGGGTGAAAAGCTCTCGGGTCAGGCCGCTGGCCGAGGTGATGGAAACCGACGTGGCGCCGGGCAGCTGATCCAGCAGATATTTGATCTGCACAAGCTTCAGGCGCATGCCGGAGTGCACCCAGTCTTCAGCCAGCAGGTTGTCGAAGTCGGTGTGCAGGTTGATCGCCGGTATGATCTGGCCGCTCTCATTGAGCAGGCCGCCGGTCCCCGTCAGAAAAATCACCTTAAAAGGTTTCACGGCCAGGACCAGCGCCCGAGCCGCCACGTCGGCATTGATGTTCATTACCTGGCCAGAGCGCGACTCACCCAGACACGCAACAATCGGCAAGGCTCCGGCGTTGACCGCGGAGCGTAGCGTTTCTTTGTGTACCTCGGTCACGTCTCCCACGAGACCATATTTGCCTGGCGACAGGTAGTCACATTCGAACACGCCGTGCAGCAGGGAGCGGGTGGCTATGCCCTTGGCCTCCAGCGCCTCGGTGAGCTTCATGTTCTGCTCGTAGATCACCGGCCGCGCCACCGCCATCACTTCGGGCGTGGTGACGCGCATGCCGTCCACCACCTGCGATTCCACACCGGCTTCCGCCAGCGCTTCATTGAGCTGCGGCCCCGCGCCGTGCAGGACAATCGGCAGGAGGCCGACGTGGCGAAGGAACGACAACGCTGAAGCCAGCTCCTCCAGCTCCTCGGCGAGCACCGCGCCGCCGACCTTGACGATGGCGAACTGCACCGAGTCCACGGCAGAGAAACGCTGCAGATATTCCCGGGCTTCCCGGCTCGACCCAAGCTGCCCGAGCAGCTCGAGGATGATGTTGCGTGTTTCAGTCATGATTTCTTGCCAGTTGTTCGTACTGCGCACGCGCGGTCGCCAGATCCGCCAGCGGCACCCACTCATCGATAGCGTGCGCCAGCGCGATGTCACCCGGCCCCAGCACAAACGTCTGCAGCCCAGCGGCCGAAAACAGCGATGACTCGGTCCAGAAGCCCACCGCTTCGCCTAGCGGCAGGCCGATCGACTCGGCAAAAGCGATGGCCGGTGCGGGGTCAACGCCCGGGGCGGGCAGCGGCGGCCCGAGGAACGGCACCTCCCAGGTCGGCTGACGAGACAGAAGGTCAGCCCCGGCGCTGGTGCTGACTTTAAGAAACTCATCGCTGTTGCTGCCGGGCGCCAGGCGAGCGCTGTACGCCACGTGGACGTTGTCAGCGATCACGTTGCTTTTGATGCCGCCGTCCACGCGGCCGAGGTTAAACCGCGAATCGGGATGCTCTCGTTCGACGAGCTCAACCGCGGCACCAGCCCAGCGCGCAAAGTCGTGCAGCGCGTTGTCTTTGACGCCGCGAAGATCAGAAGAGTGGCCAGCGACGCCGGTGAATTTTCCGATCACCGACAGGTACCCGCGATGGGCGGTCACCACCCGACAGCTCGTCGGCTCGGCCACCACCACCAGCTCATACTCGCCGGGATTCAGGCCTTCACAAAAGCGCTTTACACAGCAGCCGCCCGACCCTTCCTCGTCGCTCGTGAAAAGCAGCGCCAGAGGAACATCGGTGGTTTCCGCTAGATCAAGGAGGCAGGCGGCGGCACCCTTGATGTCACAGCTGCCGCGGCCGTAGGCACGCCCGTCTTTGACCACCAGTTCAAGCGGATCGGTGCTCCAGCCTTCCCCCACCGGCACCGTGTCCAGATGCACATTAAAGAGCAGGCGCGGCCGGCCGCGGCGCGCCAGGTACGACACGTGGCCGTCACCATGATCGGTGATGTCGATATCGAATCCCTGGAGCTTGCTCGTCAGGTAGCCAAACATCGGATGTTCGCCGTCGATTTCCCGCGGCGGATTCTGGCTGTCGAATGACACCAGCCGCTCCAGGTGGCTGACGATGGCGTCTAGCCCGGGCTCGGTGGTCGGCTTTACCGCCGGATCAGTTGCTGCATGACTCATTTTGCTGGTCCTTTCATGACGCCGTTAACTCGCGCCGACAACGTGGAACTCTGTCCCAAAAGCTTGATAAAACCTGCCGCCTCCTCGGGCGACCAGGAGCACGACTGGGCGTACACCGCGCCAGGATCCTGCAGGATATGGGGTGAGTCGATCGCCACCGCGGTCACCTCTCCACCAACCGTTTCCAGCGTGACATCCCCCGTGACCACCCGCTGCGAGCTGGTCAGATAGGCCTCCAGGTCAAACTTGTGCGGCTCGTAGAAGAAGCCGGTGTAAACCAGCTCGGCCCAGCGCTGGGATACCTGATGCTTAAACTGGTTCTGCAAACGGGTGTTCACCGCTTCCTCCAGCGCTCGATGGGCCGTCAGCAGCGCGTCGATGCCCGGACACTCAAAGACGATCCGCCCCTTGAGGCCAATCGATACATCCCCGGTATAGACGTGCCGACCTACGCCATAGCGACCAAATTCGTCATTGAGCGTGGCGAGCATTTCCGGACCCGGCAGGGCCGAGCCGTCGAGAGCGGTCGGGACCCCCTTTTCGAAAGTCACCACTCGCCGCAGGGGCGTGTCGGGCCACTCCGCCCGCGATTTGGTCAGTGCGCGCGTGTCCGGACCGGCTGCCTGGAACTCGTCGATTTCCGAACCGGAGATCGTGACGCCAAGCAGGTTTTCGTTGATCGAATAGGCGCTGGAGGAGGCTCTTACCTCAACGCCGGCAGCTTCCAGCAGCGAGATTTCATAGTCGCGCACCTTGTCGGTCCGCGCCTGCAGATCTCGGATCGGCGCCATGATTTCGTAGTCTCCCAGCGAACGAACCGTCTGATCGAAGCGCAGCTGGTCGTTCCCCATGCCGGTACAGCCGTGAGCAAAGAGCTTTGTCCCCAGCTCGTCACACAACTCCAGGCAACGTTTGACGATCAGATACCGATCGGAGCAGAGCAGCGGGTATTGGCCGTTCGCGCGCGCGCCGCTCTGAACCAGCGGCACCACAAACTCGTCCCACAGGTCCTGTCCAATCGCCACGACGTGGTGCTGGGCGGTGCCGAGCTCTTCCGCCCGCTGCGCGATGTAGTCTCGCTCCTCATCGCTGACGCCACCGGAATCGACAAACACCGAATGCACCGTGTAGCCATCCTCCACCAGCTGGCGCAGGCAGTAGCTGGTGTCGAGGCCTCCGGAAAAGGCCAGTACTACCGTTTGACTCATCTTATTTACCTTCCAGAAGTTTCAGCATGACCGCTTTCTGCACGTGGAGCCGGTTCTCCGCTTCCTCCACCGCTACGCAGTAGTCGGCGTCCATCACCTCATCGGTGGCTTTCACGTTTCGCCGGAGCGGCAAACAGTGGCTGAACAGCGCGCCGTCGGTCAGCGACATCTTTTTCTGATCGACCATAAAATGCCGGCACTGCTTGCGAAGCGCCCACTCGTCCTGGGGTTTGCCGTAGTAAGGCAGCGCTCCCCAGCTCTTTGCGTACACCACGTCCTGACCCTGGTAGGCGGCCTCGATGTCGTGCGAAACGGTCAGCTTGCCGCCCGCGTTTTCCGCATTTTCCTTGGCGGCCCGCATGAAACGTCGATCAAGCAGATACTGCTCCCCCGGACACAGCAGCGTCACGTCCATGCCCATCTTGGTGGCGATCATCAGCGCCGAATTGGCCACGGCGGTATTGAGCGGCTTGGGGTGCCAGGTCCAGGTCAGCAGAAACCGGCGACCCCGCACCAGCCCGAGCTTCTCCTTCAGCGTCAGCATCAGCGCCAGCTCCTGGCACGGATGGACAATGGTCTCCATGTTGATCACCGGGACGGTGGCGTGTTTGGCCACGGCGTTGATCACCGGGTCCTGCCGATCGTGAGACCAGTCCTTGAACTTCGGAAACGCCCGGATGGCGATCAGATCACAGTAGCGCGACAGCACCGCCGCAACCTCACTCACGTGCTCTTCAGCGTCGCCGTCCATCACGGCGCCGGGCTCAAATTCGATGCCCCAGGCGTCCTGACCTGGCTGCAGCACCACCGCAATGCCACCCATCTGACCGATGCCGACCTGGAAAGACGTCCGTGTACGCATCGAGGGATTCAGAAACAGCAGCGCCACCGATTTACCCATCATGCGTTCATTCACCGGATGCTTTTTGAGCTCACCCGCCGTCGCCAGCAGGCCGTCGATTTCGCTGGCGGACCAGCTTTCGGTGGACAGAAAGTGTCGCATCGTTTTCTCCGGCAAAAAAAAACCCAGCCGTCGGGCTGGGTTTTGATGTTTTTGTTTAACTGCCTATGCAGCCATCACCCAGCACGCCGTTGGCTCAAACGGCGGCGGCGGCGAAGCGCGGCTTGAATCACAGGGGCCTTCAGCTGGGCCGGAAAGTGAACATGTGCAGTCATGGCGCAGAATATGGCATGGGGGCGGCGGGTGTGCAAGGGATGGTTGGCGATTGGGCGGCAAAGTGGCCGCAGACCAGCGCCTGGCGGAGCGCCGCGTCCGGCTGACCCGCCGCGAGCGACTGAAGCTCTCCGGCAACCAGCGCCGCCACCGCTTCACCGTCGACAAACGCCAGGCGGTTGCCCGCCACCGCCGGCACGCGGCGAAACGCGCTGAACAGCCGCCCGGTCAGGTTGAGCGGATCGCAGGCGGAGATCACGACCGGCGTCTGCTGATTGCTGCGTCGCGCATCCCCGAGCGCCGTTACCGCTTCCGGCAGCGCAAACTGCTCTCCGGCCACGCCGTCGACAAAACGACCGCCAGCAATTTCTTCACTTTGCTCCAGGCGTCGCAGCACGTAGTGCAGGTCACGCCACGGCGGCAACTCCGGGCGGCCACGCGCCAGCGCCCGAAAAACAACGCCGAAGCGGTTGAGCAACGCCCGTGCCGCATACTCAGCCCGCTGCCAGCGTTCGTCAGACGCATTACCCGGCGGTGGCAGCAGCACCCAGCGGCCGGCCTCAGCCAGGCCCGCCACCGGCAGGCCGCCCTGGCGGTGACGCTCGCGGCGCGTGCGCTCACGCTGCGACAGGGAGAGATAGCGGGCACCCTGAAAGCAGTCCGAGGTCACCAGACCTCGAGCCACCAGCTCCGCCAGCGCCGACTCGATGCTGGCATCCGCGAGCTTCGTCACCGGCCCGAGCTCGTCAGCGAAACTCGCCCCACGCTGCAGTAGCGCCTCCGACACCTTGCGGGCAGGTACCGACAGGTCAGCAAATCCCTCGCAGGCTGCGGCCTCTTGGCCGGCATCTGGATCACCGGCGACCCGATTGAGCGTCAGTCCACCTTCCTGACCGTCCGGCAGCGCGCTCCGCCAAAAGCGCGCCGCTGAGCGTTTGACCAGCGCAACGGGCGTGGACTGCCCGATGCCGATTGCCTCAGCGCCCGGGCTCAAGCGGAGCCACGTAAATTTGCCGTTACGCGATAGATCGTCCAACCATTCACTGCGATAACTTTGAAGCCGCGCCTCCAGGATCTTCTCCAGCTCCCGAGCGGGCGCGGCGCAGCCCTCCAGGCGGCCCAGCACCCGATCCAGCGCGCCGGCGCCCCGTCCGTCAGGCTCAGCCAGCTCGTGCCAGCTCAACAGGAACCGCGTAAAGGTGGCCATGTTGACCGGCCGAATCCTCCCGCGGCGGTTGCTCAGGCTATATTTATGAATACGGGCCAGCAGGCGGCGATTGCACCACAGCGCCTCGTCACCCAGAAAACGACCCCGTATCGCAATGCCCTCCTGCTCCAGAGCGGCCAGCGCCAGCGTGACCTGCCCCGCATCCCAGCCCAGGCGCCGGGCAAGCTCCGGCTCACCGATCGGACCGGACAGCTCCAGCACGCTGCGCAGCAGTTCCACCCGTGCGCTATCGGGGTCGGGGAGCTCGCCCAGAGGTTGGAGCTCTGCGGAGGTGTGACCGTAGGCCGCCATCGCCTCCGCCAGCCGTTCGCGAGCGACCCACAGGCGCCGCTCGCCGATCGTCAGCACCACAGCGCGTTCGGCCTGCCGCAATCCTTTGACCCAGACCTCGCCGCCGACGGCGTCCAGCAGCACTTCGTCCAGCAGCCCACCCACCATCAGGAGGTCGTGAAGCTCGTCCGTATCGCGCACCGGCGGCTGCACCTCCTCCAGCACACGCGCAATGGCTTTCGGGTCCAGCCGGTTCAGATTCGCGGCGTCTTCAACCGTTAGGTCCGGCCGCGTCCGCACCGACCGGGTTCGGCGGTTTTCCGCATCGCCGTCGTCCAGGAACGCATAGGGTTTGGCGTTGAGGACGGCTTCGGTGAGCGGCGAGGGATGCACCAGTTCGCGGCTCTCCACTTTGACTTCCCCACTGCCGATGCGGCGCAGCAGCGCCTCGAGGGCGTCGATGTCCATCAGATCGGTCAGGCAATCTTCCAGCGTCTGCGCCACCAGCGGGTGGTCGGGCACTTCCCGTGAGCCGGCGAGGTTCTCGGCGCAGGCCAGCTGATCGGGAAACACGACCGCCATCAGATCTTCAGCGTCCGAGCGCTGAAACTGGGGCGGACGTTTCTTGCCACCGATCATGCGCTTGACCGCCAGCGCGATGCAGGCGTTCCAGCGCCAGTGGGTTGGAAACATCGGCGCGTCGAGCAGCGCCTGGATCAGCACGTCCCGCACCGTCTCCGGTTTCAGGTAGCCCATCACCTCATCCATAGCGAAGCTGTGGGTTGGTCCCAGCGACAGGATCAGCGCATCTTCCACCGCAGAGGCCTGCAGCTCGAAATTGAACTTGCGGCAGAACCGCTTCCGCAGCGCCAGCCCGAGCGCCCGGTTGAGCCTTGAGCCGTACGTTGAGTGAATCACCAGGTGCATGTCACCCACCTCGTCGAAAAACCGCTCGACCATTACCGTCTGATGATTCGGCAGGACCCCCAGGGCCGCGTACGCTTTATCCAGGTAAACCGTGAGTTGATCAGCCGCCGGTTCGCCGAGACCCGCGGCATCCATCAGCCAGCGTTTGAGACCCCGCGGGTCGTCCGCCCCCAGGAGCCGGTTTGCCCGAACGCGCAGCTCGGACATCGCCTCGGACAGCTCGTCCGTGCGCCCCGGGGCCTCCCCGAACCAGAACGGCAGGGAAGGCGGCAGCCCGTGGGCGTCTTCCACAAAAACCTTCCCGGTCTCGACCTTGAGAATCCGGTAAGACGTGTTGCCCAGCTGGAAAATGTCACCCGGCACGCTCTCGAACGCAAAATCTTCGTTGAGCGTACCCACCGGGATATCCGCGGGGCGAAGCACTACCTGGTAATCGAACAGATCGGGGATCGTACCGGCGTTGGTCAGCGCGGTGAGCCGGGCGCCTCGCCGAGGTCGAAGGACCCCGTGAACCCGGTCATAGTGCAGGTAGGCTCCACGGCGCCCGCGCAGGGTGGAATAGCCGTCTGCCAGCATGACCAGCACCTGCTCAAACTCCTGCCGGGTTAAGTCAGCGTAGCTGCGGCAGGCGGTAAGCTGTCGAAACAGCGCGTCCGCCTGCCACTCGCGCCCGGCGACCTCCGCGACGATGTGCTGGGCCAGCACGTCCAGCGGCTTAGAGGGGATGCGGATGCGGTCCAGCTGGCCGGCGGCGACGCTCCTCAGCAGCACCGTACACTCGGCAAGGTCATCGAGAGACACCGGCACCAGCAGGCCCTTGGGCGTTGCGCCGACCGCATGGCCGGAGCGCCCCACCCGCTGGACAAACGCGGCGATCGAACCGGGGCTGGACAGCTGGCAGACGAGGTCAACATCTCCGATATCAATCCCCAGCTCCAGCGAGGCGGTGGCAACCACCGCTTTCAGCCGACCCGCCTTCAGACGCTGCTCAGCCTTGTGCCGATGCTCCTTGGCCAGCGAACCGTGATGCGCCATCACCAGCTCTTCGCCGACCCGCTCAGCGAGATGCCGGGTGGCGCGCTCCGCCAGGCGCCGCGTGTTCACAAAGATCAGCGTCGTGCTGTGCTCAGCGATCAGCTGAGCCAGATGGTCATAAACCTCCTCCCACACCTCGTTGGACATGATGGCGGTCAGGGGCGACGGTGGCACCCAGAGGCTCAAGTCCCGCCGCCGCTGGTGGCCGGCGTCCACCACCGCGCAGGGCCGACCATGACAGAGAAAGGCGGTCATTGCGTCGATCGGTTTCTGCGTCGCCGAAAGCCCAACCCTCACCGGCGGCTGGTCGGTCAGCGCCTCAAGCCGCGCCAGGGACAGCAGCAGGTGCGCGCCGCGTTTTGAGCCAGCCAGCGCGTGGATCTCGTCCACAATCACCTGACGGACGCCGCCGAGCATGCGCCGGCCCGCCTCGCTGGTCAGAAGGATAAACAACGATTCGGGGGTGGTGACCAGGATGTGCGGCGGCCGGCGCTTCATTTTTTCGCGTTCCGCCGCCGGCGTATCACCGGTGCGAACCGCGGCGGTGACCGGCTCGCCCAACACCAGGCGCTCGCTGATGGCCGCCAGCGGCGCCTCCAGGTTGATCTGGATGTCTCCCGACAGCGCCTTCAGGGGTGACACGTAAAGCACCTGGACTCCCTCGCGAAGATCGCCGGCCTGGGAACGCTGGGCGAGATCGTCGATGCAGGCCAGGAACGCGGCGAGCGTTTTCCCGGAACCGGTAGGGGCTGCGATCAGCACATTCTGCTGCTGCTTGATCAGCGGCCACGCCTGCGCCTGGGCTGGGGTCGGACGCTGATAGGTGTCCTCGAACCAGGCTTGAACCTGCGGATGGAATTGCCGCCACTCCATCAAGCAGGTGTATCACGCCGTATTCTCAAATCCTGAGAATAGGACGCACCCCGCCGGCCTGGTTTGTGGAAAAGATCAGTCGATCAAAGATTTGTGCATCGGCGCGAGGCGCAGCTTCTCACCGTTTGGCATGGCGTGCTCGAGCGTCATCGCCCCCCGGTAACCGTGGCTGCGATACAGGCGCACACCGGGCATGGTCGCCCCGGTCTCAAGGGTCTTGAAGCCCGCAGCCCGCGCCTGCTCTTCGCAGTGCGCCAGCAGCCTGCTGGCCAGGCCCTGCCGAGCCTTGTCCGGCTCGACAAAAAAAGCTCTCAGGTGAGCCGCTTCGCGGGACGGGTCCAGGCGACGCTCGCCGCTGAGGGCGCGGCCTTTGAGCGAGGTTTCCCTCGCGCTCCAGCCGCCGCAGGCGGCGATCTTCCCATCGACTTCCAGCACGTAGTAGGTGCCGTCATCGATCAACATTTCATCTAGAGCCAGCACCGAATCGAGTGCACCTTCGAGCTGTTGCGGGGAATAATCATCACTGGCAAGCGCCAGGGTGGCACGACGGATCAGGTCGTTGATGGCCGGCTGATCTTCGGGCCGAGCCGGGCGAATCGCATTGGCGGCCATAGCTTGAGGTTACTAAGGTGACTGACGCTGTCGGTCAGTGTACTTCAGACCAGCTCAATAGCGTGATCGACCATGCTGTCATCGTCGAAGATGTAGCGGGCGAGGAACGGCTTTTCCTCCAGCATCAGCGGCAGCCAAAGCCGATCGTCTTCCCACATCTCGTCGAAGGGAATTTGATCGACCGGAAACCACAGCGGCAGCGCCTCGTCGGTCTCGGTCACCTCTCCCTCGTAGCTATCGCTCCGATAAACCCAGACGTGAATCGAGTAGCCGTCCACAAACTGAAACAGATGCTGGCCACAGTAGCGCGGCGCCAGCGGCGTGATGCAGAGCTCTTCCTGGCACTCTCTTACCGCGCAGGCTTCCGGGGTTTCCCCCGGATCCAGCTTGCCGCCGGGCCCGTTGATCTTCCCGGCGCCCAGCCCGCGCTTTTTGCGAATCAGCAGAATCTCGCCATCGCGCACGACGAACAGCAGCGTGGCCAGATCCTTTGCCTGCCATCGCGACCAGTCGATCTGATCGACCAGGCGCGCCGTCGCCGGATCGCTGACAAAATCTGACATCAGCTGATGGTCACCTTGGCAAAGCGGCGCTTGCCCACCTGCAGCACGAGCTCTGTTCCCTGGGCAAGCTGCAGCTTCGGATCGCTGACGCGCTCCTGATCGATACGCACCGCGCCCTGCTTCAGCATCCGGTGTGCTTCGGAGGTGCTTGCGGTCAGGCCAGCCTCCTTCAGCAGCATCGGCAGGCCAATCTGCCCGCCTTCCACCGCCGCCACCGTCACCTCCGGCAGTTCGTCGGGGAGCCGATCCTTCTGGAAGCGGGCGATAAACTCCTGCTGCGCTGCTTCACCGGCGGACGGACCGTGAAACCGGTCGACCAGCTCCCGGGCGAGCTGAAACTTGATATCCCGAGGATTGACCCCCGCTTCGACCGCCTGGCGGTGCGCCGCAATCTCCTCATTGCTGGCGAAGCTCACCAGCTCGAAGTAGCGCCACATCAGGGTGTCGGAGATGGACATGACCTTGCCGAAGATCTCCCCGGCCGACTCGTCGATACCGATGTAGTTGTCCAGCGACTTGGACATCTTTTGCACCCCGTCCAGCCCCTCCAAGAGCGGCACGGTCAGGATGATCTGCGGCGGCTGGTCATGCTGCTGCTGAAGCGTTCGGCCGACCAGCAGGTTGAACTTCTGGTCGGTTCCGCCCATTTCAACGTCCGTCTTCAGCGCAACCGAGTCATACCCCTGAGCCAGCGGGTAGAGAAACTCATGAATGGAGATCGGCTGTTCAGCCTTGAAGCGCTTGCTGAAGTCATCGCGCTCTAACATGCGGGCGACGGTGTAGCGGGAAGCGAGCCGGATCATGTCGGTGGCGTCCATCTTGCCCAGCCACTCGGAGTTGAAGCGCACCTCGGTCTGTTCTTTATCCAGGATCTTAAAGACCTGCTCAGCGTAGGTGTCAGCGTTCGCCTTGATCTGTTCGGGCGACAGCGGCGGTCGGGTTGCGTTGCGTCCGCTGGGATCGCCGATCATCGCGGTGAAATCTCCGATCAGAAAAATCACCGTATGCCCCAGCTCCTGGAACTGGCGCATCTTGTTCATGATGACCGTGTGGCCGAGGTGCAGGTCAGGCGCCGTCGGATCAAAGCCGACCTTCACCCTCAGCGGTCGCCCGAGCTTCAGCCGCTCCACCAGTTCGTCTCGTTTGATCAGCTCGTCGGCGCCGCGTTCCAGCACGGCGAGAGCCTGGTTGATGTCTTCCATGATTTGAGCCGCCGCGCGGCGCCAATGAAAGCAGCGAACGATAGCGGATTTGTGACAGCCAGGGAACCGGCTGTCGGTCTAAGCGCGACGATGGCGTCAGCCAGCCCGAGCCGCTATCCTGCGTGGCGAGCCGTTGCCCAACCGGAGCCCGCATGAAAGTTGTCTATCACGCTGAGAACATCATCGACGCGAACCTGGTGAAATCGCTTCTGGACAACGCCAGCATCCTGGCGTTCGTCAACGGTGAATTTCTCGCGGGGGCCATCGGCGACGTGCCGGCATCCGGACTCATCACCGTTTCGGTGGCTGACAGCCACGAGGCCGAGGCGCGAAAGGTGGTTGCTGAATTCGAAGCCGAAAGGCGGGACATCGCGGACGAAAACGATGCCGGGGCCCTTCGCGGCTTTCCCGGGCTCGCCGCCGACTGAGCTCGCCTACCGCCTGAACCGCGGGCTCAGGCCGCCAGCACCTCGCGCATGGCCGCCACAAAACCGTCGATGTCCGCCGCCGTTTTGGTTTCCGTTGCGCAGACCAGCAGGTCGTTCTCGTGCCCTCCGCCAACCGACGAAAGATCAAACCCCGGCAGCACCCGCCGCTCGGCCATCGCCTCGATCACGGACTTGGCAGTCCGGGGCAACCGCAGTGCACATTCGTGAAAGTAAACACCGCTGTAGCATTGACTGATGCCTTCGATGGCGGTCAGCCCCGCAACCAGACGCTGGGTGTTTTGGTGACTCGCCGCGGCCACTTTCTCCAGCCCGGAAGCGCCGAGCAAAGACATATAGATGGTGGCCGCTGTGACCAGCAGCCCCTGGTTCGTGCAGATGTTCGAGGTGGCCTTGGCCCGGCGAATGTGCTGCTCCCGCGCCTGCAGAGTCAACGCAAACCCGGGCTTGCCGTCGAGGTCGGTGGTCCGTCCAACCAGGCGGCCCGGCATCTGGCGCACCAGCGCCTGGCGGCAACAGAGAAACCCAAAATACGGGCCGCCGGATGACAGCGGCACGCCCAGTGGCTGACCTTCGCCGCAGGCGATATCCACACCGTTCTCACCCCACTGCCCCGGTGGCTTCAGCACCGCCATCGCCATCGGGTTGACCACCGCAATGGTCAGCGCCCCGGTAGCCGCGGCGGCGTTGGTCAGCGCGTCGACGTCTTCCAGCACGCCAAAGAAATTCGGTTGAGGGATCACCACCGCAGCGATGTCCTCGTCAGCCAGCGACACCAGAGCCTCGACATCAGTCTGGCCGGTTGCCGGGTCCATCGGCAGCGTTTCGATGGTAATTTTCTGGGCTGAAACCAGATTGGTGAGCACCTGACGATAAATCGGATGCACCGTCTCCGGCACCAGCACCCGGCGCGACTTCGACTTGCGATTGGCTCGCAGGGCCATCAGCACCGCCTCGGCCAGGCCTGAGGCGCCGTCGTACAGCGAAGCGTTCGACACCTCCATGGCCATCAGCGCCGCCATCATAGACTGGTACTCATAGATGACCTGGAGCGTGCCCTGGCTGGCTTCCGCCTGGTACGGCGTGTAAGCGCTATAAAACTCGCCGCGCGTGGTGATCTCCCAAACCGCCGCGGGAATGTGGTGCTCGTAGGCGCCGGCGCCGGCAAAACACGCAACCCCGGCGTCCTTCTCCGCCAGCGCCCGCATGTGTCGCGAAACCGCCATCTCCGACATGCCGTCGTCGATCGCCAGGCCCTCGATGCGCAGGGCGTCAGGGATTTCGTCGAACAGCTGATCGATGCTGTCAACCTTGATGGTGCTGAGCATCTGCTCAACGTCGCTGTCGGTATGTGGAATGAATGGCATGGTTTTTATGGGTCGTCGGTCAATGCCATCGGAGCCAGGGGGAGTTTTTGCTCTCCTCGCCGACTCGCAACAGCAGGCGGTTCCTAATCGTCTTCGTCAGCGATCGACTTCTGGTAGGCCTCGGCATCCAGCAGCTGACCCAGTTCGCTATCGTCGCTCGCGCGCACGGTAAACAACCAACCGTCGTCATAAGGTGATTCGTTGACGGTTTCCGGTGAATCGGCCAGAGACTCGTTCACCTCGACAATTTCACCGCTGACCGGCGCGTAAACGTCGGACGCCGCCTTGACCGATTCGACCACCGCGCAGGCGTCTTCGCGGAGGATGTCGTCACCGGACTCCGGCAGCTCTACGTAAACAAGGTCACCCAGCAGGTTTTGCGCATGATCGGAGATGCCGATCCGCAGGAGGCCGTCTTCCTCAACTCGCACCCACTCGTGGGAGGCCATGAATTTCAGGTCGCCCGGGATATCGCTCATGTCATGTTCCTCTGTCTTGTCATGGTTTTTTTGCCGACCAGATTCTAGCTGTCGGCAGCTGAGACAAACGGCGGCTCGACGACGCGCGCCGGCACCTCCCGGCCCCGGATATCGACCGCCACCTGATCACCGGTGGTGACCGGGACGCGGGCCAGCCCGATCGACTGTTTCAGCGTGGGCGAAAACGTGCCGCTGGTGACCACACCCGCCGTTTCCTCGCTGACCACCGTCTGGCCCTGGCGCAGAACACCACGGCCCTCGAGCACCAGCCCCACAAGCTTCCGTGGCACGCCCGCTTCGAGCTGAGCTTCCAGCGCCGAGCGCCCTACAAAGCGCCGGTTATCCGACAGATCGACGGTCCACTGGAGGCGCGACTCCGCCGGCGTGGTTGTCTCGTCGATGTCCTGGCCGTACAGGCTTAGGCCCGCCTCCAGCCGCAGGGTGTCGCGGGCCCCGAGCCCGCAGGGCGCCACGCCCGCCTCAAGTAATTGTTCCCACCATCGCGTCGCGGCCGACGCGTCCATCAGCATCTCGTAGCCGTCTTCCCCGGTATAGCCGGTGCGAGCGATGAACAGCGACTCGCTGTCCCAGGCCCAGAATCGGCCGAGCGCCGACACGGCCCCGCGATCCGCATCATCGAGGAGTCCATGCACAGCATCTCGCGCCCGCGGCCCCTGCACCGCCAGCATCGCCAGATCCTCGCGCTCGATGACACTCACCGAGGTGCCCTCAGCCTGAGCTCGAATCCAGGCGAGGTCTTTTTCCCGGGTCGCCGCGTTGACGACAGCGCGATAGGCGCCGTCAGGTCTGCCGTAGACGATCAGGTCGTCGATAATGCCGCCGTTTTCGGCGAGCATGCAGGTGTAGAGGGCTCGGCCGGGCCGCTTGAGCTTGGCCACGTTGTTGGCCAGCAGCTCGGACAGAAAGTCCCGGCAGCCTTCACCCTCAAAGTCGACCACGGTCATGTGGGACACGTCGAACAGCCCGGCCTCCTGGCGAACCGCATGATGCTCTTCGACCTGGGATCCGTAGTGGACGGGCAGCGCCCAGCCGCCGAAGTCGACCATGCGGCCACCTTGGCTTTGGTGCTGCTCAAAAAGAGGCGTGTGGGCGGGCACGGTCCTGTCCACGGGTAAAGGGATCGGCATGATAACTCAAGTTACGCGGAAATCGGCGCCGAAAGCGCACCGACGTGGGCGCTGACCGAATCGGCGAGCGCCTGGGTGTTGTAGCCGCCCTCGAGCGAAGACACGAGCCTCCCCGCACAGTGCCGATCGGCCACCGCCAGCAGCTCCCGGGTGACCCAGGCATAGTCGTCGACGGTCAGCTTGAGACCTGCCAGCGGATCGTCGCGGTGGGCGTCAAAACCGGCGGAGACAATCAGCAGCTCTGGCTTAAATTCGGCCAACGCCGGCAGCCAATGCCGCTGAACCGCGTCGCGGAAGGTCTCCCCGCCGCTGCCGCTGAGCAGTGGGACGTTCACGATATTTCCCACGCCGGTCTGATCCCGACCGCCGGTGCCGGGATAGAGCGGCATTTGGTGGGTCGACAAAAACATGACGCGCGGATCAGCAGCAAAAATGTCCTGGGTGCCGTTGCCGTGATGGACATCGAAATCCGCCACCGCGACCCGCTTAAGCCCATGATGGTTCAGGGCATGCAGCGCGCCTACGGCCACCGAGTTGAACAGACAAAAGCCCATCGCCTGATCGCGCTCGGCATGGTGCCCGGGCGGGCGCACCGCGCAAAAGACGTTCGGGTGCGCGCCGGTAACCACGGCGTCGACGCCCGCCACCACCGCTCCGGCCGCCGCGCGGGCGGCGGTCAGGGAGGCCGGCGACATGACGGTGTCAGCGTCGACGCCCACCGAACCACTTTCCGGCGCTATGCGCGCCAAAGTCTCGATCAGCGCATCGCTATGGGCGGCCGCCAGGTGTTCGTTTTGCGCCAGCGGCGCTTCCTGCCATGACAGCGCCGGAAAATCCTGCCGGAGCCGCTCGACAACCGCTCGCAGCCGGCCGGGGTGCTCCGGATGATGGGACCCGGGGTCGTGTGCCTCGCAGGCGGGGTGCGTCAGCAGCAGGGTAGTCACGGTTGCACAAACGCTGCCACAGGTTTAGCTGTAGCGCTCCCGGTCCCAGAGGGTCTCACCGGCGTCGGAAGCGGCCGCCAGGCGACGGGCGACAACAAACAGCAGATCCGACAGGCGGTTGAGATATTGGCGGGCAACGTCGGCCACCGGCTGGTCTGCCGACAGGGTGATCAGACGGCGCTCCGCGCGACGGCTGATGGTCCGCGCCATGTGGCAGGCCGCCGCCGCCGCGTCACCGCCGGGGAGAATAAACTCCTTCAGCGGCTTGAGATCTTCGTTAAAGGTATCCAGATCGCGTTCGAGGCGTTCGACCTGCTTGGCGTTCACTAGCTCGGTGCCGGGAATGCTCAGCTCTCCGCCGAGATCGAACAGGTCGTGTTGCACCGTGATCAGGCAGGTTTTCACCGCCTCATCCGCGGTGAACGCAATTACCAGCCCGACAGCGCTGTTCAGCTCATCAACCGTCCCGTATGCCTCAACCCGCAGACTGTCTTTACCCACTCGGCTGCCGTCTCCCAGGCCGGTGGTTCCGTCATCGCCGGTCCGCGTATAGATTTTCGAAAGTCGGTGTCCCAAAGCTTCTCTACTCCAAGTAAGGCCAGACGCGCGGCTGCGTCGAAGCGCGAGATTGTGCGCAACCAGCGCTCATGCAAAATGTGAAAAACGGGCGCCCGAAGCGCCGGGACCCCGCCAGATCAATTCAACACCATCACGACGGTTGTCACCGCGGCCACCGTCAGCCAGCACACGAGAACCCGCCACACCAGATTCATCGCGATATTGACCCGACCCGGCGCGCCACTGAACTCGTGATCAAAGGCGTCATCCGGCGCAACCTGGACGATCATCGCACCCGTTTTTGGCCAGACGTCGCGAGCAAATGTCTGCCAGCCCGTTTTGGCGATCAGCTGGCGCGAACCGCTGACCACCCGGTCGAAGTCGCCGACCATCGCCAGCCCGAGGCTCGCGAGCAGCGCCGCCGGCCAGTCCACGATACTGAGCCAGCGCTGACCGGACCGCACCTGTCGCTCGCTGAGCAGCGCCAGATTGCGTTCCTCGGCAAGCAGCGCGTGGAGGAAGCGAAACATGACCGCCCCGCCCGGCCCAGCGATGAGAAACCAAAATAGGGCTCCGAACCACCGGGCCAGCGCCTGATAGAACACGCCTTCAACCAGCACCTCCGCTTTCTCGTCGTCGAGGACCGATCCGGCCTCCCGGTAATTCATGAGCAGCATACCGGCGGCATGGTGCCGTTCCTGCGCGTCGTCCGCTTCGAGATAGTGCTGCACGTCGGCGTCGAGATCGCGGGAGCCCCACGCGAAAACCAGTGCCGCAAGCGAGACCAGCGCGGCGCTGAAAAGCTGCCCCTGCTGCAGCAGGTATAGGTGCAATACCGCCACCGCGAGACCCGGCAGCAGGGTCAGCACGACGGGCCGGAGCGGATGGCCACTGCGGCCCATCAGCCTGGCGAACCAGGCATGGATTAAAAGGTGTTTGAGGTCCCGCAGCTGTCGGCCGGCTAGCCAGCCGATCATGAGCGCCAGCAGAATGATCAGCAGCGTCATCGTTGCCAGACGCCACCGCCCCAGCTGCTGATATCCAGCTGGTGCCGACTCGCCATAAAGTGCGCAATCAGGTGCCAGGATACCGACGCCTTGAATGGCAGGATGATCTCCCCGCTTTTCACGAGTCGCTGCAGCTCCAGCGGCTCAAACCAGCGGGCGTCTTCCAGCTCATCGTCAAGACGAATGTCGGTCCTTACCGCTTCGCCGGTGAAGCCCACCATCAGCGACGACGGAAACGGCCACGGCTGGGACGAGTGGTAGCTGAGGTGTCCGACGACAACCCCACTCTCCTCGGCCACTTCGCGCCGCACGGCATCCTCCAGCGACTCGCCCGGCTCCACAAACCCCGCCAGCGTAGAGTACCGACCCGGCGGCCAGGACGGCTGACGTCCCAAGAGGATGCTGCCGCGGTAGCCCACCGCGACGATCACCGCCGGATCGAGCCTTGGAAAGTGCACCCGTCCACAGTCCGGGTTCTGGCAAACCATGCGAAACCCCGCCTGATCGATTTCACAGCGGGTGCCGCAGCGACCGCAGAAGCGGTGGTTTGCCTGCCATAGATCTAAACCTCGCGCGTAGGCAGCCAGCCCCGCCTGGGTGCCTTCGAGGTCCGCCACGATGCTGCGGAGTCCCCGCAGTCTCGCGCCCTGCTCGTCGGCGAGGCTCTCTGCGGTGGCTTTGGAAACGCTGGCGACAAACCAGGTATTGGAGTCGAGCTCACCCAGCAGCGCCTGATAGTGGCTTTGCTGACGAAGCGCCGGCGGCAAATCGGCCAGCCGAGCTTCAGGTCCGCGACCGCAAACCAGTACCCGGCCTTCGGACACCACCATGACCCGGGACCGCGGGTTGGCAAATTCCCGGCTCAGCCACGCCTCATCGCTCCGGCGCTCAGCCAGGCGATTGATCGGCAGCCCGCTCATAGGATTAACGCTCAAAAAAGTGATTCCTGTGTTGGCCGTGCATCAGCGAGACCGTTTGCGTTCATCTAGGGCGGCTGCGACATGTTGGCCAGGCGGCCCGCTCGTGACGTTGCGAGTTGTCCCGCCACCGACAACAGCTGATACGGTGGCCGGTCAGCCCCCGGGCTGAGCGCCGAGGCGACTAACGTCGAAGAATCTTGCAGCCCGCTGCGCGGGAGGCTTTCCTCAGGTCAGACCGAAAAGGATGAACCGCAGCCGCAGGTGGTGGTCGCGTTCGGATTGCGAATCACAAACTGTGCGCCCTTCAGCGACTCCGAGTAATCGATCTCAGCGCCAAGCAGATACTGCAGGCTCATCGGATCGATCAGCAGCATCACGCCCTCTTTTTCGATCTCCAGGTCGCCCTCGGTGATCTCTTCGTCGAACGTGAAGCCGTACTGGAAGCCTGAGCAGCCTCCACCACTGATGTAGACCCGCAGCTTCAGCTCCGGGTTTTCCTCTTCCAGGATGAGCTCCCGCACTTTGCGTGCAGCAGCGTCGGTAAAATCGACGGCGGCGGTATCCATAAGTAGAAGGTAGGCCTAGTGGGCCAATCTTTCAAGCATCAGCGGCGCTGGCCTTGCTGGCCGCGGGTTTGCTGGTCACGGGCGTCACGCTGGCTTTGCTCTTGGAAACCAGCTGCCCGTTGACCTCCGCGCCGAGGCGCATCTCGATCGCCTGATAATGAATGTTGCCTGAGACGCGTGCTTTTTCGCGCAGCTCCAGTCGATCGTCCGCGTGGACGTCACCTTCCACCTTGCCGTTCACCACAATGACCGGCGCGCGGAGCTCACCTTTCACCACCGCGCTTTCGCTCAGGTGCACCACGCCAGCGCCCTCAGCAGCCGTCACGCTGCCGTCGACCTCACCGTCGATGTGCAGCCCGCCGGTGAATTTGATATCCCCCTTGATTCGGCTTTTTTCGCCGATCAGGGTCTCGATCGGCGTCCCGTCATCGCCGGACTCATTCTTAAACATGCTGCACTCCTGAACCTGAGGTACGGAAGCGGGATGATACCAGCGCTGCCGGAAAAATCTGTGACTGCGACCCCCATCAGGTTGCCGGCGCCGCCTCGTCGGCAACCTGCCAAGAAAACGTCCGTTCGATGGTCCGCTTGCTGCCTTTGGCTTTCGCCTGCACCTCCACCTCCATGGGGGTGAAACCGGCGGGTAACGTGATGCGACCTTCCAGCAGCTGATAGTACTTAAACTCGAACGCACGCGACGGGTCGGCAAGCCCAAGCTCAACCCCGGTGAGTCGTGTCGCGCGGTCGTCGGCCACGCCAGCGACCGTGAGCGCCAGCGTCCCGTCAACCCGTCGCGTCTTTTTGAGATTCTGGGTCAACACCAGGCGGTAGCCGAAAACCTGCGGCGAAGGCGTCGGGGTGAGCTCAAATTCGTGCACCGCAAGACCCCTGACGCTGCCGCCAGCATCGAGCAGGCGCCGGTAAAAGCTAACCTCCTCCCGCTGACTGGCAAGCTGCTGGTCGAGCTCAAAGACCGACCGCTTCAGTTCTGCCATGGCGTTTTCGCCGACCTGGCGGGCGCGTTCGGCGACGGCCACCTGACGCCCAAGATCTTCGACCTCTGCCTCGAGTTGCACCGTAGACTGCGTCGATGGTCCCGCCGAACCTGAGTCCGGGCGCGTAATCAGCAGCGCGCCGCCGGCGCCGAGCGCGGCACCCATGAGAAGGCTCCCGCCCAAGACCCAAGGCTTGGGACTCGAGTCCTGGGGTCCGATGACGACCCGGGGTTTGACGGTGGATTGATCGTTCATGAGTCGGCGGGCGCGATGATCAGCAGCTATCTTGAGCGGGCCGGGTCGCAGCGGTCAAGCGCCCTCGCTCCGGGTACCGTTCGGGTTCGCTTGGCGGCGGGGCCGCGACACAGTAGATTGCGTGCTTGCACTGGTACAAGGAAGCTTCGTGCTCTGGATTAAGGCCTTTCATATCATTTTTATGGTGACGTGGTTCGCCGGACTGTTTTACCTGCCCCGGCTGTTCATTTATCACCACAACGCCAGCGACGAGATCAGCCTGGAGCGGTTTGTGATCATGGAGCGGCGCCTGTTTGCGATCACCACGATCGGCGGGGCGCTCACGGTGGTTTTTGGCCTGCTGCTGATCTGGCTTCTCGGTGGCCTCGACGCGGCGCTTTGGCGCTTTGGGTGGTGGCACGTCAAACTGCTGCTGGTGGCGAGCCTGATCGGCTACCAGGTGTGGTGCAAACGCATTATGGGACAGCTGGCGCAGGGAAACAGCCCGCACAGCGATACCTGGTATCGATGGTTCAACGAAGTGCCCGCCATCATGCTGATCGGCGTGGTCGTGATGGTCGTGGTAAGGCCTTTCTAAAACGAGCCACAGGACACAATACGCTTGCTGCAACTAATGCTATATTTATCAGCCATTTGCTGTGGATATCGAGAGAAAAATGAAGGTGGCAGCCAAGTTCTGCTCAAAGTGCGTGCAAGACTCGGGGCGTTGACGTGAGCAGCGACTCGCAACAAAGCCGCGACGCACAGCTGCGAAAAGCGTTTCAAAAGACGCTGCCCCGGCGCATCGGCGGCGTCCAGCGACGGCTGCGAGCGCTGGCCGAAAACGGCTGGGACATCAATACGCTGCACTTGATATTCGTTGAAATTCAGCAACTTGCCGGATCCAGCGGCAAGTATGGTCTCGTCGAGGCCAGCGAACAGCTCTCGGCGCTGGAGATCGTGCTGGGTTCGTACCTGAGCGGTGCGGGCCTGCCTCAGCAGGAGCAGAACGAAGAAATCCTCCGCCTGGTAGGCGAGCTCGACCAGATTAGCGGCGGCGCAGATCTCGAAGATCTCGATGTCAGCCAACCGACGGTTGTGGCCAAAATGATCGCCACTCCAAAGCTGGCCGACCCGGTGGTGTCTCCCTCCGGCCTGCCCGCGCTCGAAAACATTCCCAACTGGGTCAGGCCCCCGGCGGAGTTTCTGCCGTTTGAACCCAACGCGGTGCGTCCGTTTCATCGGCTCTCACCCGGCGGGGACGACGATCTGGCCGCCCCCCTGGAACAGACCAGCGACCCGGAACTCAACCGGCTCGCCGAAGAAAACCTGAACCTCGAGCTCGGCGATATCGCCAGCCAGATCATCACCGGTGACGAGCAGTTCAACGTTCAGGAATCCGATCAGATCAGCAACGACTGGAAGCGGGACGCGGCCAAGGCGCAGCAAGCGGAGCCCACGCCGGCAGAACCCGAAGACACAGCGCCAGCTGAAGTGGCTGAACCGGTTCCTGAGCCAGAACCGACCACCCGAACCCTTTACTACCTGCATCGCGACAACGACCACTCGAAGCTGCTCGCCGCCGACCTTGGCCGCAGCTTTGAGGTCAACTCGTTTGCCGACGTCGACGATTTTCGCGACCAGCTTAGCGCGATGGGCCCAGATGCCGTGCTGATCGACGGTGTGTTCATCGACGAGATTGAGACCCTGGGACCGCTGGTCAGGAAGATCCGGCGCAAGCAGGACCGGCCTATGCCCATGCTGGCCTTCTCCGAAGCCACGGACGTCGCGCAGCGCTTGAAGATCCTGCGCGCCGGCGCCGACGCTTTTATGAAAAGCACCGCCAGTTCGCGAGATGTGCAGCGTCGTCTCAGCGAGCTGATGCGCGATCCGCAGGACGACCCTTATCGGGTCCTGATCGTCGAGGACGATCGTTCCCAGGCGATGTTTGCTGAGTCGATTCTGCGCAAGGCCGGCATGGCCGTCAAAATGGAACGCAATCCGCTGCAGGTGCTCGACCACCTTGAGGAGTTCAACCCGGAGCTGATCCTGATGGATCTTTACATGCCTGAATGTGACGGCATGGAGTTGACGTCCATCATTCGCGAGCGGGACGACTTCATCAACACGCCCATCGTTTTCCTGTCCGGTGAAAGCAACACCGACAAACACTTCGACGCGCTTCTGGCCGGCGGCGATGACTTTCTGTCCAAGCCTATCCGACCGCGGCATCTGATCCAGGCGGTGACCAACCGCGTGCAGCGAGCCCGAGCACTGGCACGCCGCAAACTCACGCGCGCCGAGCCAGATACGGTCACCGGCCTGGCCGATCGGCCGCAGCTCCTGGAACGGATCAATGACCTGCTCGCCGAAGCCGACAACGACCATTCCGATCATCCCGGCGGCGTGCTCTACGTCGAAATTGACGACCCATTCGATCTACGCCAACGGCTCGGGTTGGGCGGCTTTGAAATGGTCGCCGATCAGCTGGGCCCGCTGCTCAGCAGCGAGCTGGGCAGCAGGGACATGGCCACCCGCTACGGCGACAACGCCTACTGCCTGCTGCTGGCAGACCGAAGCGTTGAGGCGCTGAAAAATGCCGCCGAGAAGTGTGCTGAGCGAATCGCCAGCCAGCTTTTTCAGACCGGGGATGGTACCACCAACATGTCGGCCTCCATCGGCGTGTGCCAGCTCACCAGCCAGTTTGCGGACGCCGGCGCGCTGATCTCGGCTGCGGAACGGGCCTGCAATCTGGGTTACAGCAGCGGCACGTCGCGGGTCAACGTCCAGGAACTGGCGCTGGATTTCTCTGAAGAAAGCGATGACTCAGTGGCGCTGACGCTGGAGCTGGCGCTGGACAAGGATGACCTGCAGGTGCTCTTTCAGCCGATCGTCTCGCTGCGGGGTGACGCCGAGGAACAGTACCAGGCGCTGGTGCGGGTCAACGGCGATGACGGCAAGCCGATCGCCGCCTCGCGCCTCATTCCGGCGGCTGAGCGGCATGGATTGCTGGGGCGCATCGATCACTGGATGCTCAAGCGGGCGCTGGCGGTGCTCGACGAACGCCAGCGGCTGGAGCGACCCATCCGGCTGTTCGTCAACCAGTCTGCGCACTCGCTCACCGACCGGGAAGTGCTCCCGAGGCTTTACAAACAGTTGCAAACACGCGGTCTTTCAGCCTCTTACCTGGTGCTAGAGTTCAAGCTGCCGGAGATTGCCAACCGGCTGAAAGCAGCGGTTCAGCATTGCCGAAAGCTGCAGGAAATCGGCGTTAAGGTAGCGCTGGGTGCATTCGATGGCAGCAACACCGCCTTCCAGACGCTCAACCACCTGTCGGTGGATTACGTGAAGCTGCCCGCTTCGGATGAGGACGGGGCGCTGGGGAAAAACCTGACGTCGGTGATCGATCGACTGCATCACACCGGCCAACTGGTGATCATTCCGGCGATCGAGGATGCACGAACGGCGGCAAGGCTTTGGCAGACCGGCGTGGATTTTATCCAGGGATATTTTGTACAGGCGCCGGAAGCGGAGCTGGCGTACCAGTTTAACGAGTCGCAAATTTGAATATTGGGGACACCTATGGCGCAGGACGGACTTTACACCTCCACCGCTGACGCCCAGCACAGCACGCGGCTGAGCGCGGAACGGGTGCGGTTCATGTACCGCATGTCGGGCTTTGGCACGGTGGCGGCGACCGCGGTTGCGGCGCTGGTGGGACTGTACTTCTGGACCCAGAAGGAAAGTGCCGTCGCGATCGCGCTGGTCATCTACTTTGCGCTGATCGCGCTCGCTCGCGCGGTGGTCTTCCTGCAATACCGCAAAGCGGACGACGTTGAAACCAACCCAGACTCCTGGATCCTGGCCGCGACAATCACTATGGCGTTCAGCGGCCTTGGCTGGGGCGCTATGTCCTGGTTCCTGTTCGATCTGGATCTCCCGAGCAGTGCGCTGATTGTGTCGGTGGTCGCAACCTCCATGATTGTGTCCGGCATTCTTCTGCTGGCACCGTTTACCCGTCTGATGGTGGCCTTTGCCCTGCCCTCAGCGGCGCCGCTGCTGATCAAGCTCGCCACCAGCAACGAGATGGCCTTTTGGGTCACCGCGGCTGCCTTTGTGCTGGTGCTGGGAGCCGTGTACCTGTCGGCGTTGCGGCTGCAGAGCGGCCTGCGTCAGTCACTGCACCACGCGCTGGAGAACCGTCGGCTCGCCAAGGTCATGGCGCAGTCTAAAGACGAGCTGGAGAGCCTCAACGAAGAGCTGTCCAGCAATATCGATCGCCGCGCGCGCATCGAAGAAGAGGTCCGGCAGGCCAAACGGGCCGCCGAGGCGGCGGTGATGGCCAAAGACGAGTTTCTGGCCACCATGAGCCACGAGATCCGCACGCCGCTCAACGGCATCCTGCCGATCCTCGACATCCTCCGCAGCACCGAGCTGAACGAGACCCAGAAGGACTACCTCAACACCGCGTTCCAGTCTTCCAAGCATCTGCTGTCGATCATCGACGACATCCTCGATTATTCGAAGATCGAGGCGGGCAAGCTGGAGCTCGAAACGGTTGGCATGAACCTGCGGGAGCTGCTCGATTCGGTGCTGCGCCTGATGAACTCCAGCGCACGCAAAAAGGGCCTCGACCTTCGGGTGCGCATCGAGCCCGGCGTCCGCATTGCGCTGCGCGGTGACCCGGTCAGGCTCCGCCAGGTGCTGACGAATCTGGTCAGCAACGCGATTAAGTTCACCGACCAGGGCCAGGTGGAAGTCACCGTCAGCAACCGCAGCGAAACCCGGGAGCAGACGGAGCTGCTGTTTGCGGTGAAAGACACCGGCATAGGGATGGACAAAGCCACGTCCGACCGGCTCTTCCGGCCGTTTTCGCAGGCTGACGCGTCCACTACCCGCACCTACGGCGGCAGCGGTCTTGGGCTGGCGATCTGCAAGCGGCTCGTCGAGCTGATGGGCGGACGGATCGGGGTTAAGTCAGAACCGGGTTCAGGCTCGGTTTTCTGGTTCTCCATCCATCTGAAAAAGTCGGTAGGCGACATTCAGGCCGACCGCAAGAGCCTGCAGGATGCGCGCATCCTCCTGGGCTGCGGCGACGAGGCGCTGCGTCAGCGCGTCGGTACGTTCTTTGAGGGCTGGGGCTCCGGCGTGACGGTGGCCTCCAACCTTCGCGAGGTGGCCGCCAAGATCAAAGACTCCCTTACCCTCGGCGGTACCTGGGCTTACGATGTGATGGTGCTCGACGCACCGTCGCTCGGAAATCAATCCGCCGAGCTGATCCGCAGAATCCGTCGCGACTCGCGGTTCAACTCGATGAACATTCTGGTCCTGAATCGCGACGGCATCCTGCCCGAGCCGCTGGCGGACTTTGAGGATATCGCCGCGGCCGACCGCAGCAGCGCACAGGGCCAGTTTCACGAGGCCATCGAAATGCTCCTGCAGGGCGGCGAAGAACTCGAACGGCCACCGACGCTGGGCGGCGAGGACATCGGCTACGGCGATCAGTACGAAGCCGATGAGGAAGAAACCGCCGCCGCGACGCCGACACCGGCCAAGGCCGAGGACAGCAAGCCGGGTGGCCGGGTGCTGCTCGTCGAGGACAACCCGGTCAACCTGCACGTTGCGCAAAAGCTCCTGTCGCTGATCGGGGTGGAACACGACGTGGCCAAGAACGGCAAAGAGGCGATCCGTCAACTGCATGAAAACAGGTACAACGCGGTGCTCATGGACTGCATGATGCCGGTGATGGACGGCTATTCCGCCACTCGCGAATGGCGGAAGTTTGAATCGGAGAAGGACCGCGAGCGGGTGCCGATCCTGGCGATGACGGCCAACGCCATGGCGGGCGACCGACAGAAGTGCCTCGACGCCGGCATGGACGACTACATGGCCAAGCCGCTGAATCGGCAGCTGCTGGAACAGATGCTCATGCGCTGGTTGACCGAGCCCGCGGCGCCGCAGCTCGACCCGGAGGAAGAGTCAGCGCCCGCTGTCGCACCAGCTGCCGAGCAGGCTAATGAGGACCTGCCACCCGGCGTGGCGGTGCTGCGGCCACGAAAGAAAGCCGCTGCCCAAAAATCGGTGCTGGACCGTCAGGTACTCAACGACCTGATCGACATCATGGGCGACGAGTACGTCGACCTGATAGAGGTTTATCTCGAAGATACGCCCAACTGTATCGGCCAGCTGGCTGAGGCGGCGGACGCCGACGACATCGACGGCCTGATTGCGCCGGCGCATTCGCTGAAATCAACGAGTGCCAACCTGGGCGCTATCGGCCTGTCAGAGCTGGCCAAAGCCGTTGAGCATGGCGCCCGCGAGGGCACCATCGGTGACGTCGCGCAGAAGCTTAAGGCGATTCAGTCAGAGTTTGATCAGGTAGCTGCGGAGTTGCACGACATCAAGGCCTCGTAGCAGGCCGCCACCCCGCTGCACCGGCGGTTGGATCAGCCCTCTTTCGGGCTGATCTGCGTCTGCTGGTAGTTTTCCAGACCCACCTTCTCGATCAGTCCGAGCTGGGTCTCCAGCCAGTCCACATGCTCTTCTTCGTTATCGAGGATCTCTCGGAACAGCTCCCGGCTCACGTAGTCGCGGACGGAATCAGCATAGTTGACGGCCTCACGGAGATCGGGGATAGCCTCCATCTCCAGATCGAGATCGCACTGCAGAATCTCAGGAACCGTCTCGCCGATACGAAGCCGACCGAGATCCTGCAGGTTGGGCAGGCCTTCGAGGAAGAGGATCCGCTCGATGAGCTTGTCCGCATGCTGCATCTCTTCGATCGACTCGTGGTATTCATAGTCGCCCAGCTTGTCCAGGCCCCAGTCTTTCAGCATGCGAGAGTGGAGAAAATACTGGTTAATCGCGCGAAGCTCGTTATAGAGGATCTTGTTGAGATGCTCGATGACCTTGGAATCGCCTTTCATTGTGTTCAGCTTCCTTGAATTGGTGAGGACCAGACTCGGTTTCAGCCGTGATCTTATACCGAGGAAGCGTAGTCGAAGTGTGAAAAATAGTCGAGCACAAGAAAACCGCCAGCTAACGGCAGTCTCGAAAAAAGCGTTTGTGCTGCTTTACTTAAGCTGGGCTTAAGTTGTGCAGGTTTAGAACGTCGAGCACGTGGCCCGGACCCTCGCTGCGGTGCTCGTCGAGCAGGCTGATCGCCGTATCAACGCAGCTTCCACAGTTCGTGGCGCATCCCGTCTGAGCCCGCAGATCGCCAATACTCGACGCTCCGCCACGAATGGCTTCGCGGATCTGCTTTTCGGACACAGCATTACAAACGCAAATAATCACGTTCATAATTAAAATGCAAACACGAATGATTGTCAATAAGAAACTGAGCGGCTGGCCTGTTTTTCGAGCACCGGGGCGAGCATCGGCTCAAAATGCGTCAGCGCCCGCCGGTAAACCGGGCGTTTGAAGTGCACCACGTTTTGCGCCGGGTACCAGAAGTCGACCCAGCGGAAAGAATCAAATTCGGGGCTATCGCTGTGATCCAGACGCAACGCGCTCTCGCTGGCGACCAGCCGCAAAAGAAACCAGACCTGTTTCTGGCCGAGACAGGGCAACCGTTCGGTTCGACGGCGCAGACGTTGGGGCAGGCGATAGCGGAGCCAGCCCGGCGTTGCCCCGAGCAGCTCGACATCCTGAGTCGCTAAGCCGGTCTCTTCCTCGAGTTCCCGGTACATGGCCTCCTCGGGCGTTTCGTCGGTGCGCATGCCCCCCTGCGGGAATTGCCAGCCGTCCCGGGTGATGCGTCTGGCCCAGAACAGCTTGCCGTCTTCCCGGCTCAGAACAATGCCGACGTTTGGACGAAAGCCGTCCGGATCGATCATCTACTTCCTCCACTGCTCGATCGATTGTTCCACGGGCGACCGGTTTCGGGCAAGTCGTCCCAGCGCCCTTTTGAAGACCTTTGTGTCAAACAATGTGACTGCCAATAGCTGCTGACGAATCAAGACCTTAAAGCTGCTATGCTTGTGACCGATAACAAGGCGGAAACCGCCAAAAAAAGTCTACCCCGGATACTGATCGAAAGAAGTCCATGTCCAAGGTCCCATCGAATATGTCTCAGGATCAAAACGCGGCGCTGGGTGCTCTTCCGAAGAGACCAACCGAGCTGCTCAGCGCCTGTGAGCGGGACCTGATCAAACACCTGCTGACCTACATCACGCCGGCCTTCGAAGACACCGACAAAGCGCTGTTTGATCAGGCGGCCAAAGCCGCCAGCACGGAGGGGCAGAATCGGCTGTTTGAGGCCATGAACACGATCAAGGGTAAGAAGACCTTGTTCACCGAAGCGTTGAGCGAGCAAGTCACCGCCGCCTTCGCGGATTTCATCAAAGGCGCGCCGGAGCCGGAAGACCATGGCCTGACCTTCGGACACAACGAAATGAGCCTCGTGGAGGAGCAGGATCTGGAGGAAGGCCTGGCCATCACGCAGATGGTCAGCAAGGCGGAAATCCGCAATACCCAGGCCATCTACGCGCTAAACCAGCGATTCTCGGTACTCAACCGCGGCCTGCCGGTCAAAAACGATACCAATCCCTGCGGACCGCTCAAGCTGGGCCGCGCGATCCGCAAGGCCGCCGAGTGCATCGAGGTGCCCTCCGGACCCAAAGTACTGCTCTTCAACGCGCTGGACCGCCAGATCCATGCTCAGATTGGCACCTGCTACGAGGAGCTCAACAAGCGGCTGATCGAAGCGGGCGTCCTGCCTAACCTGAAGTTTGAAAAGCCCGCCAAGCCCGCCCGCCGAGCGCCACCGCGGGGCAGCGAGGGAAGCGAACCGGATAGTCCGCAGCCAGCCATGGACCCGGTCAGCAACACGCCGGAGCTCGATTTTTTTGGCCGGGCCACCCAGGGTGTGGCTGACGCCAGCGGCCTGCCCCAGAACGCCACCGATGCCGGTCTCGTTCAGGATATCCGCCAGATGCTCAGCGAGATTGCCGGCCCGGCGGCGCAGGTACCGCCCGCCGGAGTCAGTTTCGCACCGCCGCCAGCGCTACAAACCGCCCTGTCGAGCCTCCAGTCCCAGCTGGCCATGCCCGGCCCCGAACAGGTCGCCGAACTGCTCAGTGCCGCCGAGATCAAGCAGCTGGTTCGCAAGGCGCTGGGCACTGATCCCACCGGCAGACCCATGGCGCTGGCCAATCATCACGCGCAAACCATCGACATCATGGGCATGCTCTACGACCACATTCAGCAGGAGAATCTGCTGCATGAACCGGTCCAGCAGCTGCTGCACCGGCTGCAGCTACCCATGATTCGAGTGGCGCTGCAGGAAGAGAGTTTCTTCGAGGAGCGCGAGCATCCGGCGCGCCAGTTTTTCAACACGATTGCCGACGCCGGCGAGCTGTGGCTCGAAGACGAGCCGCAGGAGTCTCCGACCTTCCAGAAAATGCAGGTTGCCGTCGACCGAATTCTCACCGATTACCAGGACGACCTGAACGTCTTCAAAGAGCTGATCGGCGATCTCGATAAACACATCGGGACCCTCAGCAAGAAAGCAAAGCTGGCCGAAAAACGCCAGGTTGAGCGCGCTCGGGGCCAGGAAAAGCTCGAGCTGGCGCGAGAGCAGGCGCGCAACGAAATGGAGCGCCTGATCAAGAAATATCAGCCGCCCCGCTTTGTTGAGTCTGTGCTGGAGCACCCGTGGACCGACTTCATGGCGCTGACGGCGCTGCGCTATGGGGATGAAGGTGAGCAGTGGAAAGAGGCGCGAAAGGTCGCCAAGACGCTGATTTTCTCGGTCCGTAAGGGCCTGTCGGAAAGCGTCAAAATGAAGCTGCGCAGCAAGGTCTCCTGGCTGACGCAGAAGCTCTCGCATGGGCTGAGCCAGGTCGGCTATTTCGAGCAGGACGTCAAGGTGGTCCTCGGCAACCTCGAGACCTGCCATCGCTGGTCGCTGGCGCCGAAGAAACGCAAGAAGAAAGTTGCGCAGCCGGCGCTTCGCACAGGACCCGGACGCACCGCGAGGCCGTCAGCACCCGCCGCTGAGCCGCCAGCGCCCGCTGAAACCGACCCGCCCGAGGCGGGCGAGGCCGCAACGCCCGAATGGGCTGACGCCGACCCGCCGGCCTCCGCGGAACCGCCGGCACCAGCCGCCGCTGAACCTGCCCCCGAACCGACGGAAGCGCCCACCGAAACCACTGAGCAGGCTGACGCCGCTCCTGGCAGCGAAGACGTTGCCGCGATGGTGGAGGCTGAACCGGAGCCGCCAGCGGTACTCCATGAGCCGGCACCCCGCAGCGAGGCAGGCAGCAAGCTGGCGGAGCCGAGCGTCAAGCCGGTCGCGCGGACGGAGCTTACGGCCGATCAAAAACATAACCTGGCCAAGGTTCGGCTGATGGCCTTTGGCACGTGGTTTGAGCTCAAGCTCGGCGACGACCAAAACTGGATCAAGCGCAAGCTGTCCTGGTACAGCCCCGTCACCGGCCGGTGTCTGTTCGTCAACAACCGTGGCGGCATGGCAGAGGAGCTCAACCTGCACGATTTGGCGATTGCCATGTCGGAGGACCGGGCCCGAGTATTTGAGGCCAACGCGAGGCCGCTGATGGATCGCGCATTTGAATCGATCTTCACCCGGCTGAAGGGGCTGGTGACGAAGAAGTCTACGGCCTGAGGGCGTCGCCCACGGCCATAACGGAAGTCAGGAAAACCAGATATAGCAACCGTACCGACGGTTTCAAAATCGCCGCGGATCGGAACTTCACCAGGGGGAGCTGGTGGCAACTGAGGGAAAAGGTGTCTCCACATGAGTCAACAAGTGAGGGCTGAACAGCGTTCGGCCGCGAGAAAAGAACTGTCGACGATCGTCGACGTGTTCGACACGATGTCCGGAGAGAGGGTTGGCCACATCGGCAACATCTCGCGGTCCGGCATGATGGTCATTTGCCAAAGAAAGGTTGGCGAAGGACACCTGTACCAGCTGGGCTTTACGCTGCCCGAGCCAGAGCCTGCGCCGCCCCGTCAGTTCAACGTGGGCGCAATGTGTCTGTGGTGTTCGGAGGCGGAGTCAACCGGCACATTCTGGGCCGGCTTTGAGGTCATCGATATCGCCGACGACGAGGCGGAAATCCTGGAAGGAATTGTCGTTACCCTTTAGTGTCTTGACCCAGCGCGTAGCCGCGTCGGCCCTGCCCCTGCCACTCGCCGCTGCTGCGCTGCTGCCGCGGCTGACTTTTCCCCGCGGTAGGCCTGCCTGCATGCATATTCTGGGACCCGAGTGAGCGTTATACTGACGCCCCGCTCAGCAAGGACCACAGCATGTCTGCTGCCCAAAGCCACTACGCCGACCATCACCGCCGCCTGCAGGACATCTTCGAGCAGGCAGTCGAAGGCCTGGGGTTTGACGCCGTCGCCATTTACGCCGGCACCGCCAAGATCGCCTTTCTGGACGATTATCATTTCCCGTTCAAGGCCAATCCCCACTTCCTTTGGTGGGCTCCGCTGGAAGAACTGGCCGAGAGCTGGATCCTGGTCAGGCCCGGGGACCGGCCTCTGCTGCTCTACCATCAACCGGCCGACTACTGGCACCTGCCGCCATCCGACCCGGAGGGCTACTGGACCTCACACTTTGACATCACGGTAACCGGAGACGCTCAGGAAGCCCGAAGCGCTTTGCCCGGCGACCTTTCTCGCGTAGCGGTCATCGGCGAGAACCCACCCGACTGGGGCTTTGCTGAGATCAACCCCGAAACGCTGATCAATCGCCTCCATTGGCAGCGCGCGGCCAAATCGGAGTACGAGCTGTGTCTGATGCGCAGCGCCTCAGAGAGTGGCGCCCGGGCCCATCGCGCCGCGGCGAAGGCGTTTGCTGAGGGCGACAGCGAGTATGAGATCCACCTCAAGTATCTGGCTGCCTGTCACCATGCGGAGAAAGAGCTGCCCTACAACAACATCATCGCGCTGAACGACCACGCGGCAGTGCTGCATTACCAAAACCTGTCCCGGGACCGGAGCGGTCCCCGCAACAGCTTCCTCATCGACGCCGGCGCCATGTGCGAGGGTTATGCCAGCGACATCACCCGAACCTATGCCCGCGCTGGAAGCGGCTTTGCTGAACTCGTCAGCGCGATGGAGGAGCGCCAGCAGCAGATGGTGGACGGCGTGCGGGCGGGCGCGTGGTACCCGGAACTCCACCAGCAGGCTCATCAGCATGTGGCTGAATTGCTGGAGCAGTTCGAGCTGGTCAATATGCCGGCCGCAGATCAGCTCGAGGCCGGCATCACAAGTACCTTCCTGCCACACGGCCTGGGCCACCTGATCGGGCTGCAGGTGCATGACGTCGGCGGTCAGCAGGCTGAACCGGACGGCGGCCAAAAACCGCCGCCCGAGACCCATCCGTTCCTGCGCACCACCCGACAAATTGAGGCAGGTTTTGTCGTGACCATTGAGCCGGGGCTGTACCTGATTCCTGCTCTGCTGCAGCTCCTAAAGGAGGGGCCACACAAACAGGCGGTGAACTGGGAGCTGATCGAGCAGTGGCTGCCGTTCGGCGGCATTCGGATCGAAGATGACGTCGTCGCCCGCAGCAGCGGCAGCCCGGAGAACCTGACCCGGGACGCCTTCGCCCGGATCGACTAAGCGCGGGGTTCCGTTAGATCGGAGAACCAGGCGGAACGGTTTCTCGGGCGGGAAGCCCGTCCATGCTGGGATCTTCCAGAAACCGGGTGATCTCACTGGCCATCTGGCGCGCCTGCGGCGTGCGACGCAGCTCACCGATGAGGTTAGTCAGCCTGTCGCGCACCGCCATGCCGGTCGGATCGGCGCCTCCTGACACGGCCGCTCGCTGCAGCTCGCGCAGCGCCACCCACGCGGTCTCGAGTTCGATCAAGCCCGCGTCGCGCTGAATCACCGGCAAGATCAGCCGCTCGGTATATTGCTCCAGCAGCTCACCGAGACTGAGCTGACCGGCATCGGTCGCGGTCTGCTGATGGACGCGCTGCAGACGGTTCGGCTCCAGCACCATCTGCGTGATCAGCTGGGAGAGTGCCCGGGCTGGTGCCGCCTGATCAAAGTGATTGGCCGTACGGTGCGAAAAGTACTCCCGGCTACGTCGGTCGCCATAGGATGGCGGCACGAGATAAGGCAGCAGAGACTGCGGCAGCCGGAGCTCGTCGGGACCCAGCGCACCAAGCAGCACATTCAGCGCCTCCCGCTGCTCTTCGCCGGGAATCACCGACAGCCCGTCGGTTGAATCACCCCGCAGCACGTAGTCGTAGTCAACGCCGCCGACCAGCTTCGCCACCGCTTCAGCCTGGTAGCGATGCAGGAGGAAGGTCGGGACCAGCGCTTCTTCCAGCTTCGCGAGTGGCTCTCCAGGCCGGATCACCGCCGGACTGAACCCGGCCAACGCCGCGCGGCGAACGGCACGGAGTTCCGAAAACCGATCCAGGACGCTCGCTCCGTTGTCCCATAGATGGGCGCCCGCATGAGCCGTTGCCGGCCCCCGGACTTCCGGGTCAGAAACAAATCTGAGACCGTCCTGATGCGCCGCTGTCAGGATTTGAGCCAGGCCGGCCAGCTCCTGCTGCGTCTCGGCAAAAACCCGGTAACCGTAGTTGATCGCGGCCTTATCCCACTCGCCGATATCGACGTCGTAGGCGTTCGCCAGACTGACCCGCCCGCTGGCGTTGAGCTTCACATTCGGGTGCGGGTAGTCCATCACCGACGCATCACCCCAGGCGCTGGCAAAAAAGTTGTGAGCCAGGCCCAGCGTGTGGCCGACCTCGTGGGCCGACAGCTGGCGCAGGCGGGCCAGCGCCATTTCGCGAGCGGCCGTGCCGCCGTCACCATCATCGCTGAACGGTGCAGTGAGGCCCTGCGCGATGAGCATGTCCTGACGAACCCGCAGCGAGCCCAGACTCACGTGCCCTTTGATGATCTCGCCGGTGCGCGGGTCGATAATCCCCCAGCCGTAAGACCAGCCGCGGGTTGAACGGTGTACCCACTGAATGACGTTATAGCGGATGTCCAGCGGATCGACGCCTTCGGGCAGCACCTCAACCTGAAAAGCATTGCGAAAGCCCGCCGCCTCAAAAGCCTGGTTCCACCAGCTTGCGCCCTCGATCAGGGCGGAGCGAATCGGCTCCGGAGCACCCCGATCCACGTAATAGATCAGCGGCTCCACCGCCTCGCTCACCGCTGCCTGGGGGTCTTTCTTTTCCAGGCGGTGTCGCACCAAAAGGTGCTTGCCGAGCGCCTCGTCCAGACCCGCCGCGTAGTCGAGGTAAGGCACGGAAAAGTAGCCTGACCGAGGATGATAGGTCCGCAGCGGAAAATTGTCGTCGGGCAGCTGAATAAACTCATGCCGGGTTTTGACCGTAGCCGCCGTCGGCGTCGGCACGACGCTGCGCAGCTGCGCGCCGGGCTTGTCGCCGGTCAGCGTGATCCAGGATTCCAGCAGCGTGTTTTCCGGGAAACTCTTGAGCATCTCCGGATCGGGCGCTGAGCGCCCCGCGTCCACCCGATAAGCACCCTCCTCCAGCGCCGCCAGCCTTGCGGCGACACCGTAGGCATCGCTCGTCAGGAGCGGCGTCAAGTCGACCAGCGCGACGGTCGGTGCCTGGCCGCTGTCATCGCGTGCCTCCGCCACCACGGTGAAACCCGCCAAAACGCTGCGCGCGAAAGCTTCGGAGACCGCCCGGCGCTCGTCAGGATTATCCGACACGGCGCGGAACGCGAGGTTGCGTTCAACGAGGAGCACCTTCGGCCCGCTGCGGCTGAAATAGACCACCTTAGTGTCGCTAAGCTGCCCTCGGTCAAGCCCGATGTCGTTTGATCCGAGGCCGGTCGGCAGCGACACCATATAGAGGATGTCTTCGTCAAAGCGACTGATCTCGGCCAGTACCCGGCCCTTTTCAGCGTCCCACCACAGCGGAATAAAACCGTCCACCCGGCGTGCGCCCGCCGTCGCCTCCGTAAGCTCGGGCAGCGCCTGGACCGGCTGAACAGCGGCCACCATCATCGTGATCAACAGCAAGAGCAGGGGATAGGTTTTTCTAATCATCAGCGTTTTCCAGCCCGAGGCGGGCACCAAAATCCCCCGGCGCCATGGCGCTGAGGTATGCAAACACCGTGTAGGCAGCGACATTTTGCGCCAGATCTTCTGGCTTGACCTTGTCCAGCGTGTCGTTGGCGGTGTGGTGATAATCGAAGTAATCGGTGCCGTCCTGATGCAAGGTGGCAACCGCCATCCCGGCCTGGCGCATCGGAATCAGATCCGGTCCACCGCTGGCGATGTTGTCGCCCCGCACGATGCCGAGCGGCGCCAGCACCTGCGACAGCTGATCGACCAGCCCGAGCGCAGAAGGCTTAACCCGGCTTGAAAAGCGATAGATAGGACCGGCACCAAAGTCGGATTCAGCGCCGATGATATGCCGGTCCAATTCGTCAGCGTGCGCCTGCCGATACGCGCGCGCACCCCAAAGCCCCTGCTCTTCGTTGGCGTAGAGCACCACCCGGATCGTGCGCTGAGGCGCCATGTCGAGGCGGCCAATCAGGGCGCCGGCGGCCATGGTGATCGCACACCCGGCTCCGTCGTCGATCGCGCCGGTACCCAGATCCCAGGAATCCAAATGTCCACCAATCACGACGTACTCGTCCGGTTTGGCGCTGCCGACAATGTCGCCGATAACGTTGTAAGAGGTGTAATCGCCGTCCCAGTAGCTGCCGAGCTCCAGCGCCACCTCCACCGGCTGACCGCGCTGAACCATGTTGACCAGGAGGTCAGCGTCGGGATTGGAAAGAGCCGCTGCCGGTATCCGTCGAACGTCCAGCGCGTAGGACATCAGACCGGTATGTGGAAGGCGGTCCTGATCGGTACCAATCGACCTGATCAGGATGGCGCTGGCGCCTTTTTTTGCGGCAGTCACCGCGCCGTTGCTGCGGGCCGCCACCGCCTGACCGTAACCCGCGCCGTCGCGAAAACGTTTCATGCGGTTGCTGATGAAGACAATCTGACCATCCAGGCTGTCGTCGGGCACCGCGGCGAGCTCCTGGAGCGTAGCGAAATGAGCGACCGGGGTGCGCAGCTCACCATCGGTGGCAATGCTACCGCCGAGGGCCGTGACTACCAGCGGCTGCGGAAAAGGCGCGACGACGCTCGCCGCTTCGCGACCCCGGCGCCACGCCGGGAACGTCACTGGCTCGAGCGTGACGCGGTCGAAACCGAGCTGTTCGAATTTCGCCTGGGCCCAGGCCACGGCTCTCGCATCCCCACTCGAGCCCGCCATTCGCGGACCGACCTCGGTGGTGAGGCTCTCGAGGATTTCGTAGGCCAGTCCGCTGTCTTGCGCCTCGTCGCGCAACAAGGCGGCTTGGGTCAGCGAGGTGTCATCGAGCAGGGATTGGCTGCCACCGGGTCCGGCTGCCGCCAGCAAAAGCCCCGGCAGCAAGATCGCTTTTAAGGTTGCGCGCAGCGGATCCAAACTCCTCAAAACATCCCGACTTCGAGGCGTGCGGCCTCCGTCATCATGCTCTGGTTCCAGGGCGGATCAAAAACCAGCTCAACGTCAACCTCGCTCACCGTCGGAATGATGATCAGCTTACTGCGTACGTCGGCGACCAGGATATCGCCCATCCCGCAGCCCGGGGCGGTCAGCGTCATGTCCACTTCGATGCGGCGCTGACCATCGTCTTCTTTTTCGATGTCGCAGCGGTAGATCAGCCCAAGGTCGGCGATATTTACCGGGATCTCAGGGTCATAGCAGGTGCCGAGCTGGGTCCACACGAGCTCTTCGAAATCGTCATCGGACGCGTTTTCCGGCAGCGCCGGGCGCGGCAGCGGCTCCTTGCCGAGCGCGTCCGCATCTATCCCGTCAATCCGGAACAGATTGCCCTCGACAAACACCGTAAAGCTGCCGCCGAGCTGCTGCGTGATGTAACCCACGGTACCCGCCGGCAGCGTCACCTCATCACCCGCCGGGACGATGATGGCCGGGCAGTCGCGCTCCAGCTTGATCGGTTCGCTGTTGTGGCTGTACATGTCGCTACCGCTAGTTAGGGCCGCATATTATAGAGTCCCGGGGAGCATGGGTGCCAGCCTGCAAGCCATTGAAATTCCCATGCTTTTCCCGAAGGTCAACTTCGATCGAAGCGACCGAGCCGGGACATCCTCTAAGTCGTTGATTACCGGCCTCCACCTTTTGACACTGGCGCCGGTGCGCAGGTCTAGCCAAGATGCGCCTAACGCGGGTTAAACCTTCACCCGAGGCCGGCCATCCAATACAGGTTACCGGCGCCTTGCCTCAGGGCCCTGTGGCTACGCGCTGAAATGCAATGAACCGGTCCAGCAGGACAGAGGTCCTGTCGGACACCAGGGAGACAACGATGAGAGTATTGATTGCTGTGGGCCTTCTGGTCACCGCCACCGTTCAGGCTGAGGACTACTGCGAGTTTCGAAAGTCGCTGGATGTGGCGGTGCCAGCTGCTGCCCTGACGACCCTCGATCTGACCGCCGGCGCGGGAAATCTGGAAATCAACGGACAGGCCGGCGCTGACGAGGTGACCGTGATCGCTACCGCCTGCGCCTCCAGTCAGAGAATTCTGGATGGTCTGAGCCTGGACCAGCGAATCAGCTCGGACACGCTGCGGCTCGAAACCCGCGAGAGCGATGGCTTGGGCTGGGGAATCGGCAATCGCTATGCGGGGATCACCCTGGACATCGTTGTGCCGGAACGCTTTGCCGTGGTGGTGGACGACTGCAGTGGTGCTTCCGTGATTCGTGGCGTTGCTTCGGTGGACGTCGAGGACGGTTCCGGCAACCTTGAGATTGCCAACATCGGCGGTGACGTCACCGTCGATGACAACTCGGGCAGCCTGAGCATCCGCGATGCGCTCGGGCGAGTTTACCTGCGAGACGGTTCCGGCGGCATCAAGATCGTCAACGTGGAGCAGGACGTCTTTATTGAAGAAGACGGCTCCGGCAGCATCGAAATCCGCGACGTAGGGCTGGACGTCGTCGTGGAGGAAGACGGTTCCGGCAGTATTGAGGTCAGCCAGGTCGGCGGCGACGTGCGGATTGACCGGGATGGCTCCGGCGGCATTCGGGTCGCGGACGTCGAGGGCAGCCTGACCGTCGACCGGGACGGCAACGGTGGTATCACCCACCGCAACGTAGCAGGCAACGTGTCGATCCCGGAAACGCGCAAAAACCGCAAGCGTATGTAGCGAGGTTCGCCGCAGCGGCGAGCGCCTCGGCGACCGCGCCGAGGCACGTCGCTGGCGGGTGTAACCGATTCTGCTAAAGTGCCGCTCGATTGACGCGGCAATTCGCTGCGTCGGCAGCGGATCCGCACGTGCATACCGAGCCAGGCACCACACCCAAAAACCCATCGCAAAACAACCGCCGAGGTTCCTGGCTGAAAGGCGTCTCGCTCGCGGTTTTGATCGCAGCCTTGAGCTTTGTCGGGGCCGGGGCGCTGGATGCCGGCTGGCTGGGGCTGGAGGTTTCACCGTTCAGCCCCGTGATCCTCGCGATCGTGTTCGGCGCCTTGATCGCCAACCTGGGCCTTGCACCGGAAGCCTGGCGCTGCGGCTTTGCCTTTTGCAGCAAATTCCTGCTCCAGGCCGGAATTGTGGCCCTCGGCTTTCGGCTCAGCTTGACCAGCGCAGGCAGCATCGGCCTGGAGGCGCTGCCGCTGGTGCTGACCTGCATCACCACGGCGCTGCTGATCGTTACGGTATCGGGACGGCTGATGGGACTGCCGGGCAGACTCACCGGCCTGATTGCGGTCGGCACCAGCATCTGTGGCTGCACCGCGATCGTAGCGCTGGCGCCGCTGATCAGGGCCAAAGACGAAGAGGTGAGCTACGGAATCGCCGTGGTCGCCCTCTTTGGCATGCTGGCGATGCTCGGCTATCCCTGGCTGGCACACTGGCTTTTTGCCGATCAGTCACAGCTGGCCGGTTTCTTTCTGGGTACCGCCATTCACGACACGGCGCAGGTCGCAGGCGCGGCGCTCATCTACGCCGACCAGTTTCTGGCGCCTGAAGCCCTGGACGTGGCGACCGTCACCAAGCTTGTGCGCAATCTGATGATGGTGCTGCTGCTGCCGCTGATGGCGCTGCTGTACCGGACTCAAGCATCGACGGACGCCAGGCGCGGCTTGACCTTCAGCCTGCTGCCGCCTTTCATCCTGGCGTTTGTCGGCATGAGCGCGCTGCGCAGCTGGGGTGACATGACCCTGAGCGAAAGCCAGGCGGCGCTGGGCATGCTGGACGCCGGTGCCTGGCAACAGGTGATCTCGGTCCTCAGCACGGCCGCCAAGTGGCTGCTCGCCATCGCTATGGCGGCGGTGGGGCTCACAACGCGTTTTTCTGTCCTCCGCGAGCTGGGACTGAAGCCTTTTATGCTGGGCCTGACCGCCGCCGCGGCGGTCGGTCTAACCAGCCTGATGTGGCTAAAGTGGTTCTCGGCGTAGCCGCGCCTTCGACCGGTTGCTGGCCGAGGCGTGAGGCAGGTCAAAGGCTTTCGAAGCTGTCTTTGAACAAGCCGTCTTCGTACTCAAAGAAGAACGCTTTTCCGATACGACTTCCGGCATCGGTACGTTCGAAGGTGTCATCAGCGATGACCGCCACGGTCCGTGTTCCGCTTACCCCAAGCCCAATGCTATGCCCAAAATTCCGGAACAACTCGGGCTCTTGATCGTTGGTGTCAGCGGTTTGGAAAGACTGACGCAGGGGCCACTGATCGCCAAATCGTTCATACAGCCACGCCCCACCGCTGACCGACGACCCAGGCCCATCTCCGACCAGCATCAGTCGACCTTCGATCTGTATGTTGCCGCCAAAGCCGGCTACGGCCGGATTTGGAAGGACTTCGTCGACTAGTCCCCAGGAGTCGAGACCGTCGGAGTTCTGCTCATAGACATAAACCGCTCGGTCATTGCTGGTCGCGGGCGTCAGGTCGCCGGCCGGACCGGCGACGGCAGCTACGCCGTCGCCCAGCTCTACGTCGTCTCCAAAGAAGCCGCTGCTAGACGGTATGGGATTCAGAAATGTGCGTCTGAGCCCCCAGTTATTCGGACCGCCCAGGTTCCGTTCAAATAGCCAGGCTTGTCCGACCCCGGTAAACGTTCCATCACTAAAGCCGCCCGCACCTACCAGAAGACGCTCACCCCGAAGTGAAACCCGGGTCCCGAACCCCCCGCCCTCACGATCCATGATCGGAGGCAGGATAACGGTGATCTCCCCCCAGTTGTTGGGTCCACCTGCGTCGCGCTCATGAATCGCAACCTCGCCCATACCATTGATGAACGGGTCACCGACAAAATCGGTTTCCGACCTGCCAACCGCCAACAAGTCTCCTGATATCGAAACGTCACTTGATGCGCCACCTCGGCTTAGGTCCACCACATCCAGCGGCTCAGCCAACCGTCCCCATAAGCCCCAGTTGTCACTGCCGCCTCGATCACGTTCGTACAGAAAGGGCCGGCAGCCCGTGCTGGCAACCAGCCAGTCCGCATTCAGCGACATGCGCCCACCGGCAAGGCAGAAGCTGACGTCCGCGGGCAGGGTGAGGGCCTTGACCAGATCCCATGGACGCCCGGTGTCGGACGCACGAAACAAGCTAAGCTGGCCTATCCTATTGTTGGCAAAAGGCGCGCTGATCATCGCCCACTCGCCGTCCGTCTCCACCGCTCGGCCAAATCGGCCGCCGATATCGGGCTCCGTCGGCGCTACGTCGTCCCAACGGTAGGCGTCCACAACTTCCAGTGGCGGCGCCGTCACCAATATGCCGCCGGCGGTGGCGAGTAGAACAATCAGGAGGCCTGTGCTTAACGCGAGCATCTTTTTGATCATGCTTTACACTCAATTTTTGCCAATGCTGCCCTCTGAGTCGAAATTCGGACGGCAAACCGATCAAGTTTATGAGTGACGCAGTCTTGGGTACCTGGCGCGGCCTGGATTTCTCGGGACCATGAGTGCCAAAAAAGAAGAACCTTATGCGTGGTCGGAGGTGGCCCATCTCCTCGACCAGGCCTTTGCTGTGCCAGAGCCCCAGCGTCGCGACTGGCTCGAGCAAAGCTGCCGGGGTAAGCCGGAACTCAGGGCCGAACTAGAATCGCTGCTGGCCGCCGATAGCGCTGCACAGGCCCTGTTTGGTGATGGCGGGTCACTGGGGAACGAGGAGGGCCCCGAACTCAACGTGTCCCTGGTCGGATCCAGGATCGGACCCTACGAGCTGCTCAAGCCAATTGGCCAGGGCGGCATGGGACAGGTATTCCTTGCCAAGCGCGCGACCGGCGATTTTGAACAGCGCGTCGCCATCAAGCTACTTTCCCTGCAGCTTGACGAAGATGCCCGCCGTCGGTTTCATAGCGAATGTGAGCATCT
Source organism: Pseudomonadota bacterium (assembly GCA_039033415.1). Taxonomy (NCBI): domain Bacteria; kingdom Pseudomonadati; phylum Pseudomonadota; species Pseudomonadota bacterium. The sequence goes on from JBCCCR010000028.1 coordinate 44,762, forward strand.
GGCCCGCCTGGATCATCCCCATATCGTGGGCCTGCTTGCCGCCGGTACGTCCCAAGCCGGCGTCAGCTATCTGGTTCTTCAGCTGGTAGAGGGCGATACGCTAGACCGCTGGTCCGCCGAGAGTGGTGCCACGCTAAGGCAGCGAATGCGCCTCTTCAGCCAGCTCTGCGACGCCGTCAATCACGCGCACCAAAATCTCGTCATTCATCGAGATATCAAACCGGCCAATGTTTTGGTCGCCTCGGATCCCGATCGCCGCGCCCATGGCAAATTACTGGACTTTGGCATCAGTCGACACCTGGATGACGACCACACCGCCACATCGTCGCTGATGACCCCACGCTTTGCCGCGCCGGAGCAGCTGCAGGGTCACCCCATCACAACCCAGACTGACGTTTATGGACTGGGCGTTGTGTTGCATGTGCTGCTCACGGGGCTCGCCCCCTATGAAGACGACAACCTCTCCCTGACGGCGCTCGCCGCCCGGTCTCGTCGGCGCGAACCGCTGGCACCCAGCAACCTCCATGAAAACGAGGTCACCCCGCTACCTCGGCGACGCCTTCGCGGAGACCTCGATGCGATGGTGTTGAAGTGCCTCCAAACCAACCCTGAAGATCGCTATGAATCAGCGCTGGCGTTACGAGATGATGTAGGTGCCTGGCTGGAGGGCCGGGAACTCAAAGCACGACGGCCCAGTTTGCTTCGCCGACTAATGCGCGGGGCACAGCGAAACCGGTGGCGAACGGGGGGAGCCGCTGTGGCGTTGTTACTGACCGCCGGCGCCGCGAACTATCACTGGCAAACGCTGAACGCCGAGCGCGACGAAGCGATCGCTACTCGAGACTTCCTGGTCAACCTTGTGTCGGATACCGACCCCTTCCGGCGGAGCGCCGACGACGCGCTGGTAATGCCCCTCTCGGAGTTTTATGTGGCGGGTTTGGGAGCACTCGAAAACAGCTCGATGTCGCCGCAAGGTCAGGCCATGCTGGCGATTGCGTTTTCTCAGGGACTTCGATCAATCGACGCCACCGAGGAAGCGCTGGAGGCCGCTGAGAAAGCGGTCAGCTGGACCGACCCTCACGAGGTCGAGGCATTCCTCCGGTCGAAACAACAGCAGGCCCTGGCGCTAACCAGTCTCCGGCGCTTTGACGAAGCAGAGGCGGTCTTTCGGGAACTCCTGTCGCACATTGGAACCGCCGTGCCTGAAAACAGCGTTTGGGCGGCGAGCTTGCTTTTGCAGTACGCCGATTGTCTGCTCAACGCTGGTGAAGTAGCCGAATCACTCAACTTGACTGATCGTGCCTGGGCCCAGCTGCCCGGAGATAAATCCAGCGAAGAAGTGAGAAGCCATGCACTATCAGCGCTGATGCAGCAGGCGGCGGCAAGGTCGCGGCTGGGTCTGCACGCTGCAGCTCGCGAAAGCAGCGATCAACACATCGAGCTGGCCCGGGCTTGGCATGGGGAAGACCACATCGAGTACGTGCGTGCCTTGGGCCAGGCGGTCACCGTGCGTCAAGATGGGTCGCAAAACGCGTTTGCCGAGCAGGCCTTTCGCGCCGCAGAACGAGTGCTTGGATCGAACCATTCAGAAACCCTGACCATGCACAACAACTACGCGCTGAGGCTCGCCTGGCAGGATCGCAACGAGGAGGCAGTCGAGCAATTCAAGAGCCTGATTGCGATTCGACAGCAAGCGGGCCTGGCCGTGGGAGATCCGCATCAGAACATGGCTGCTTCACTGCGCAGCCTGAATCGGCTTGACGAGGCTTGGCAACAGACCGAGCTCGCGCGGGACGTCTACGCAAAAAACCTAGGCGACAAGCACTGGCGGCTGGCGATGCCCCTGCTTACCCAGGCTGACATCGCCCTGGCACAACAAAGGCCTGCGTTGGCCTTTGAGCGGGCTGCCGAAGCCGCGAGGCTGCTCGATCAGACACTGGGTAAAGATCACTACGCTGCACGCGTTGCTCGGGTCATCGCCATGGCCGCCCGGGAAAACCTCAAGCTTTGCACGCCTCCCGATTTGCTGCTGTCGGGCAGCGATCTCAGCGAAACCGAAGATGCGCTCCAGACCCAGGGGCGGGCAAATTTTCTCGCCTATCTGGTTCGCGGTTCTCTGGCTCACCCATGTCGATAAATCCAGACCAGCTCCAGAAGGTCTTTGAGACCGTCGCGCTGGAACGGACCGGATCCCACGGACAGCGAGACGCGCTGATTTATCAAGATCTTAAGCTTATTGCTAGGCGTGTGAGCGGAAGGGTTCAACCCGGAGCCACGCTCGCCACAACAGCACTGCTCCACGAGGCCTGGGAACGTCTTGCTGGCACCGACCTTTCAGCGATTCATCAACGACGGCAATTTCTTTCGCTCGCGGCGACGATTATGCACCGGGTTGCCGTCGATCATGTGCGCAAGCGTGTCAGCCGAAAACGAGGCGGCCACGCGTCGAAGATCTCGCTGGACCTGGCCTGGCAGCAGGCGAGTGCCGGTGACCCAGATGAACTTCTCCTGCAGCTGCACGAAGGGCTGACCGAACTAAAGAAGCTGGCACCCGATCTTGCGGAGCTCACGGAGCAGCTGTTTTTTGTCGGCATGACGCAAAAAGAGGTCGCCGAACTCAGGGGCGTGTCCGAGATCACCGTGCGACGAGAATGGCGGAAGGCCAGGGCGTGGCTTTACCGCGAGCTGAGTAACTAGCGAGCTACCCTTCACCGCCTCAGGCATCCGCCAGCAGCTGATGGATAGACTGAACGCATACCGAACCCTCGCCGACCGCGGAGGCCACCCGTTTGACAGAGCCGCTGCGAACGTCACCGACGGCAAACACCCGGGGACAGCTGGTTTCGTAAAAATGCGGCCGCCGTTCTTCCGCCCAGCCGGCAGAGTTGAGCAATTCATCGTCCAACGAGTTGCCGGTCAGCACGAACCCCTTGGCGTCGAGTGCCACCGAGTCGCCGAGAAAGTCTGAACCTGGCTGCGCCCCAATGAAGATAAACAGGTGGCCCACAGCCATGCTGCTGAGCTCGCCGCTGCGGGAATCTTTGAGCTGCAATCGCTCCAGCCTGCCGTCACCCTCCGCCCGCTGCACCTCTCGATACGGATGCACCGTGATGTTGGGAATCTTGTTGATCCGCTGGATCAGATAGTCGGACATGCTGTGGGTGAGGTCTTTGCCTCGGATCAGGATGTGGACGTGACTGGCGCGCGCAGACAGATAAACGGCCGCCTGCCCCGCCGAATTGCCGCCACCCACCACCGCCACATCCAGGCCCATACAGAGCTGACCCTCAACGTGGCTGGCGCCGTAATGAACGCCACCGAAGCTGTCCAGATTTTCCACCGGCGGCCGCCGGTAGATCGCACCCGTTGCCACCACAATCACGCGGGCGGCGACACTCTCGTTATTGTCCAGATGCAGGCGGTGGACCTCTTCTCCGGGCTCAAGACTCTGAATCTCCCGGGCGATGGCGATGCTGGCGCCAAACTTCTGGGCCTGAAGATACCCCCGGCCAGCCAGCGCCTGACCGGAAATACCGGTAGGAAAACCCAGATAGTTTTCGATCTTGGAACTGCTGCCGGCCTGCCCGCCCGGCGCCACCGACTCAACGACCAGCACCCGGAGCCCTTCCGAGGCCGCGTAAACCGCCGCCGCCAGCCCCCCGGGGCCGGCGCCGACCACCGCAACGTCAAACACGTCACTGCAGTTGAGCGGCTGGGTGATGCCCAGAGCTTCGGCGACAAGCCGGTTGCAGGGGGCAACCAGCACATCGTCGTTGCAGATCACCACCGGTTGTTCGGTGCCCTCGATCCCGTGCTTGGCCAGCAGGCTGGCCGCCCGCTGAGGTTCCTGGAAGCTGTCGATCACCTCAAACGGCACCCCATTGCGGGACAGAAACGTGTGCAGCGCGTTGCCATCCGGGGTGTCGGTATCCGCAACCAGGGTTACGTCACCCAGGTTTTCGGCAATCATTCGCATTCGCCGCAGGATAAAGCTAAGCAGAATTTTCTCGCCGAGGTCTGCCTCGGTGGCGATCAGCCGCCGAATCTGTTCCGCGTCGAGAAAAATCGTCTCGAGTGCCGTGGCGGCCTGCCCCGCCACGCGTGCGCTGGCGCCACTCATCGTGACGGTCTCGCCGGTATAGGCCCCCCGGCCGTGCTCGGCCACAAGCTCACCCTCGCCACCGCGCAGAACACGAAGCCGGCCGTCGACCACCAGATGAAAGCCGCTGTCGCGGTCCCCGGCGTTCCACAGCATCTCGCCTGGCTCGTAGCGGCGCGTTTCGCCGTAGCTGGCAACAATTTCCATCTCGTCATCGTTGAGCGTCGGAAACAGCTCGTGAGCACGGGCCTGGGTGCCGGCGGCCCATGGGGGAATGTCAGCGGCCGGCGTTATGGGAGAGGCGGATTCGGTCATGCAGATCTCCTGAGTTAGCGCGCTTTACTGTTGGCCGAAGCACGTCGGACCAAGCACACAAAAATGGCTAGTTTAGCCAGATCAGTTGAACGTTTTGCGAAGCGCCAGGATAGCGCCTCTGCCGGGCGCGTCGATACCCGATCCATGCTCTCGGTAGCTGCGATCCGCAAGATTATGCAGCGTTAAATCAACCGACCAGTCGTCTGACGGTAACCATCCAGCTCGCAGGTCGATCACCCCCCAGCCCGGCGTGCCGTCGGGGTTAATCCGCGGGTCAGAACGGTCTCGATCGCTCAGGCGGTCCTGCCGTCGGGCGAAGCGTCCAAGAATGCTCAGTTTCCAGGGAGCGGCCGGCTGCCAGCTCAGGCTCGCCTCGCCGTTAAACGGCGGTATGCGATCAGCGGGTCGGTCGGGGCCGCCGGCCCCATCCTCCACGCCTCGGATGCTGTTGAGCGTCAGCGAGCCGGAAACCTCCGGGTTAAACTGATAAGCCAGAGCCAGTTCAAGGCCGCGCAACCGGACCCGACCAACGTTGTCGCTGCGCACGACCTGGCGTCCGCTGGGCGTTACCTCGCCGGTAAACACGGACGTGATCTGGTCCTCGTAGTCCAGCTCAAACGCCACCAGCTCTCCCCGCCAGGATGGGCTGCGCCATTTGATGCCAAGATCGAAACTGAGCACCCGCTCCGGCCCCAGCCCCGGATTGGCGACGTTGAATCGATTTCCGGGTCGCGGACCGAGCGTGCCGAGATCAAAAATGTTGGGTACGCGGAACCCTTCCCCGATGTTCGCCACCAGGTTGACCCGATCGGTTAACGCCCAGCGCGCCGCCATACTGGCGGTGAACTCATCGAGATCGAGCTCCGCACCCAGCGGACGATCCGCCGCCGCCAAATCGATGGCAAAGCGGGAATAGCGCACGCCGGCCTCGAGATGGAAGCGCTCGCTCACCGCGCTTTCCAGATGCACGTACAGCGCGGAGTTGCGCAACCGGGAACCGTCGGGGAAGCGAGCGATGGTCGGCACTCGCTCTCCGCTGTCGAGCGCTTCCAGCTGCCGGGCACTGCTGACCCGATCGTCATAAAACTCAAAGCCGTAAACCAGATCCGTCAAGACTCCCAGGGGGCGCTCGAATTGACCGCTGAATCCGTAAAGGTCGCTGCGATTCTGCTCGATGGTTCGGACATCCTCAGCAAAATCCCGCGACCGGCGGTCGTCGGTGATGCGCTGGGCCGACAGATGAAGCTCGTAGGCGCTGTACAAAAGCCCGTCGCTGGAACCGGTCAGCCTCAGGTGGGCAAAGCTTCGCCGGTTGGGCTCAAAGAAGAATTCGCTTGAGGCCGGTTGGGTTTCGCCAAAGCCGGGCACCAGCTCGTCGACCCGGGGAGTCGACGGCTGCTCCAGATGCTGAAGGTCCAGCTGAAGCTCGCTGGCGCCGCTGATCCGTTGGCGCCAGCTCACGGCCCCCGACCGGGCCTCATAGCCCGATGGCGCGACGACTCCGCTCGCGGTGCGCCGATTGCCAACATCCTGGCTGCTTAGCCTCACCTGCCAGGCGCTGTCGTCATCCCCACCCGAGGCAAAGCCGCTCACCGTCAGCAGGTCATCGACGCTGCCGGCGATCAGATCCATGCCGCCCTGCAGCGCCGAGTCGAACTCGGGTCGGGCGGTGAGGAAGTGCACAACCCCGCCCATCGCATCGGCGCCGTAAAGTGTCGAGGCCGAGCCTCTAACCACCTCGGTGCTCGACACCTGCAGCGGATCGATCAGCGCGAGATACTGATTGGGCGCGTTGCGAAAAAGCGCGTTGTTCAACCTGACACCGTCAACCAGATGCAGCACCTCGGAACCCTTCAGGCCCCGGACGATCGCATTGCCCTGCCCGGGCGTGGTTTGCTGGACAAACACCCCGGCCTGCCCGCGAAGTGCGTCCGCGATCACCTTCGGCTGGCTCGCACGAAGCAGCTCGTCCGAAACCACGGTCACCGGCTGCGAAGTATCAAATACGCTCGCAGCGCGGCGTCGGGCCGTGACCTGTATCACCTCCAGCGGCAGCGCCGGCGTGTTGCTTGCGTCCTGCTCCTGACGCTCCGAAACTTCCGCTGCCGCTGCGCCGGTTGACGGGCTCGCCTGGTCCTGAGCCTGCAGCTGACCCACTGCTGCAGCCAGCGCCAAGCCCAGGGTTGCTATCACCCAACGGGGTGCCAAACGCATGAATCGGTCGCAGCCTGGCAGGTGACGAAAAACATCCATGTCGTCCGGCCTATTGATCTACGAAAAGAGACGTATTAAGTTTGCCCTGCAGGTGGCCGGTGTCCCAACTGCCACCTGTCTTCCCCGTGCCAAGGGCACATGGACGTGCCTGTTTTTTTGCACCCTCGTTCGTCGTCGACACAGCTGAACCATCCTTCACAGAGCTGCCAGAACAAACAGTCCGATCATCGACCCGTAAGCTCCCAGCCAGACCGCCGACCGCGTGCTGGGCCAGTCCGCCACGTAGGCTGCGCCGTGCGCCAGCCGAAAGACGATAAAAAGCACCGCCAGTCGATCCATCCACTGCGGGTCGGCGCCGGCGAGATGAGCGATGATCACGGCGGCGGCAAATCCCGGCAATGCCTCGAACGCATTGAGCTGTGCCCAGTGAGCTCGCTGACGAAAGCCGCTGCTCTCCGCCAGGTAGACCCGGGGCTGACGGTTGTCGTAACGGCCGCTGTATTTGGCGAATCCCGTCCAGAACAGGGGCATGATGGTAGCGATCAGGACGCACCAGAAGGCGATGGACATAGCGTGGGTTCGGACGACACGGGAGCGGCATTCTAGCCTAAACCGCCTGATATTGCGGTGATCACGTGCTGCGAGCGGTCAGCCCCGCGCGGCCGCTCAGCGTATCAGGCCAGCACAAGCCGGAGCTGGCGTAGGCGGGACTCGCCGCCGGCCACCTCGTAGCCCTGATCCAACCGCGCCTCCAGCCAAAAGAACTCCAGCAGCCGCACGAGCCGCAGCGCGAGCGCCAGCAGCTTGCGGGTGTAGGGATCTGCTCCGCCGAAATAGGCCGCCAGCAGCGGAAGCTGCTGATCGGGCGTCAGATCATGCTGCTGCACCAGCCAGGCGAGGTCCAGCATCGGGTTGGCCCGGCAGGCGTACTCAAAATCGACAAAACGGACGGGGTTTCGGCCGAGCAGCTGACCAAGGTGGAGGTCGCCGTGGCACAGCGCGTGCTGGTCGACAATCAGGCTGCTCACCCGCAGCTCAGCGGCCAGATCACTCACCTCACGCCTGAGGGTCGCTTCCTCCTTCGACGGGCTGAACGCGAGCAGCTCGGGGAGCCGGTCGGCCCAGTTGGTTGCCGCCAGCCCCTCGACGTCGAGGCGATGGAGCTCGCGCAAACGGCGAGCCAGCTGGTCCAGCGCGTCAGCATCTTCGAGCTGAGCGAGATTCCATTCAGGCCCAGCAAGCCAGCGAGTGATCAGGTAGGCATCACAACAAGCCACGGGCTCCGGGGCGAGGTCGGCGGCCGCCGCCCGCCGCAGCGCCAGGCACTCCTGCGAACGCGCTACCCCCGCGCCAGCCGCGTTGCGCCGCACAACCCACACACCCGCCGCGGACGCCACCCGCCAGGAACGATTGATTGACCCATGGCGCAGCGCTGAAATCTGGACCGGCCCGACGGCTGACACCTCTTTCAGCCCCGCAACCCAAGCGTGGTTCTCCTCAGTCATAGCTTTGGCTCACGTGGGCGCCGCCAGCGCCGCTTTTGAGCCCCGCACCATCGCGCGGCGCCAGCTGAAAAACCCCGCCACGCAGATCCCGAGGTAGAGCGCGAACAACCCGGCCGTCAAGGTCAGACCTTTGGCCAGGTAGAGGTAGATCGACACCGAGTCGACCACCAGCCAGTACAACCAGTTTTCGAGCACTTTACGCGTGACCATAAAGGTGGTCACCACCGCGTAACACGTTGTGGCGGCGTCCAGGTAGGCGTATTCAGCACCCGCCGCGGACGTGAGGCGGGCCAGCAGCGGGACGCACAGCGCCGTGCCTAGAATCACCGCCACGTGGCGGCGCCAGCTCCAGCGGTGAATCTCGCGCCGCTCGACGCCGCCACCCCCGCGCCACTGCCACCATCCGTAGACCGCCATCACCAGATAGAAGATATTGAGCAGCGATTCAGACAGCAGCGCCACCGTGTAAAACAGCCCGATATAGATGGCGGTGCTGATAAAAGCACACACCCAGCACCAGCTGTTTTCCCGAGCTGCCAGCAGGAGGTAGGCGATCGCCAGCACCACGGCGATGGCTTCGAGCAGCTGAAACATGCTCAGTCGGTGGGAGAACCGGTCAGCAGATTGCCATTGAGCACTTTCATCACAAAACTCGCTTTAGGCACGTCGGCGTGGGTTTTTTGCATTTCCGCAGCCAGAATCTCCAGCGTCCGGCCGTAAGGGCCGAAGACCTGCGTGCTCATGCAGTTGGTCTGCACCGTCAGCTCCGGATACTGATTGAGCCGATCGATGAAATCGGCGATCGGCGTCACAAACTGCTCGGTCAGGGGATAAAGGCTAATCTCAACAGAAACCTGGCTCATCGGTGCTCCTTTGCCGGCATTGTTCCTCGGGGAAGTCGACCTGTGTTTTACATGCGCCAGGTTGCGGTGAGGCCAAAGACCGCCGGATCACCGAGCTGCGTGTAGAGCCGATCGGGAAAATCCGGCGGCTCCAGGCCAAAGAAAAAGCCCCGGGTCGCGAACTCTTCGTCGGTCACGTTGCGCCCCCACAGCTCAACCGACCAGCGGTCGGAAGCATAGCCCAGATTAACGTTGACCAGCTCATACGGCTGCGACCGCTGATCGTGCGAATCAGAGAAAAAGAAGTCGTCGCGACCGGTGACCTCAAATCGTGCGTAGTATCCCTGCTCAGACTCCCAGTTCAGACCGAGCGCAAACTGATAGCCCGGAGCATGGGCCTGATCACGACCGTCGAGGGTCCGCTGTGGCGACTGAAAGTCTTCGAAGCGGGTGTCCAGCAGCCCGAGCGCCAGATCTGCCCGCCACCGATCATTGATGCGGTATTCGCCTTCCAGCTCCAGCCCCATGTTCCGGCCGCTGGAAGCGTTGTCGGTGAAAAAGACAAACGTCAGCGGATCGGTCGGATCAGCCTGGAACGACGTTCCGACCTGCATGTCGTCACGACGCGCGACAAACACCGACAGGCTGCCGCGCGCCCGACCGTCCAGCCAGCGACCGCGGATGCCCGCCTCCAGGTTCCACAGGTACTCCGGCTCAAACTCCCGGCGCCCCTCCGGCACCGACAGCCCCAGATTAAACCCACCGGCCTTGTAGCCGCGGGCCAGGGTCACATAGCTGCTGCTGGCATCTGACAGCTGACGAACCCACGACAGCTGACCGCCGACCATGGTGTCGTCAGGGCTAGCGCTGACGCCGCCCGTATCGCTGTAGTCTGCGCTGCGCTGCTCCAGCCGCAGCCCCAGCGTCAGCGTATCGCGCTCGCTGAGGTCTTGGTCCAACTCGCCAAACAGCGCAATCGACGTCGACTCAAAGCTGCTGGACAGGTCGCGAAAAACCTCGTCGTTAAAGAAATCGTTGAAGCGGTTGTCTTCATCCAGGTCCAGCAGATAGACGCCGCCGACCCAGCGGCGGGGGCCTGCGCCCGTGGAGGCCAGGCGAAACTCCTGGCTGAACGTCTGGCGATCGCGCAGCGTGGCCGACGTAAAGTCGTAGGGCGCAAACTCACCCCAGTAGCGGTCGTTGCCCCAGTCGCCGTCAAAGGTATACACGATGTCAGAGTCGGCGACGCTGGTGATCGACGTGAAGTCCATCTGCGAACCGCGGTAGACGGCGCGCAGCGCCCCTCCCAGCGAGCGCTGGGCGTCGCGCCCTGGATCATCGCTGTGAACAACAAAGGTGTTTTCGGGCGCAAAAGCGTCAAAGCCGTTGTCGATGTCCGCCAGCAGCAGCGTCAGATCGAGCGACAGCCGATCGCTGGGCAGCCACCGCAGTCGCACCCGGGCGCTCAGCTCATCACGTCGGTTGGTATCGTCCGCCGGAAAGAAATCGTTGTCCCGGAAGCCGTTGTTCTCGAACTGCTCGACCGCCACTCGCCAGGCCGCGGTATTGCCCTCGTTGAGGGCACCGCCGGCGGACACGCCCAGCCCCAGCGTGCCTTCGGTGCCACCGGTGGCCCGCACGTCCAAGTGCGGGTCGAACGACGGCGCGGCGGTCTGCACGTAAATCAGGCCAGCGAGCGCGTTCGCCCCGTAGCGGGTCCCCTGAGGTCCGCGTAACACCTCAACCCGCTCGGTGTCGAACAGCGTGCCCACCAGCCCCAGGCCGGAGAAGTCGATGTCGTCGACCACAAAACCGACGGACGGGTTGGGCGCACCCTCGTACTGGCTGCGCTCGCCGATCCCGCGTAGCTGAAAGAAACGAGGGCGGTTCGACGCCGAAGACCAGTTCAGGTTCGGCACGCGGTCCATCACCTCCTGGAAATGCTGCACGCCGCCCGCCTTCAGCTGATCGTCGAGCACCGTGACGGAAACCGGCACATCGAGCAACGACTGAGACTCGCGCAGCGAGGCGGTCACGACGATCTCTTCGAGCTCCTGTGCCCCCAGCGGGGCCAGGCCGATCGACCCCGGACCGAGGACAAGACAAAAGGCGGCGGCCACCAGGCGGTGGACTTGGGTGGAACGGTACGGTCGCATCAGACACTCCTTGAATATCTGCCGGACTGCCAACATGCGACAGCCCGGCTGCGGCCGGTTATACGGAGGCGGGGAAAACAGGCGAGCCCATTCCTACGCCGGCACTAACCGGTTCAGGTTCTAAGGGTTCGCGCGTGCGCATCTCAGGCTGCCGTCGCGCTGCGCGGAGGGCCTCAAAGGCATTCACGCAGCGGAGCGGTCTCGCCACCCCTTGGGAAACGAGCGTTAACGATAAAGGTTTTGACGGAGAAGGTCGATCCCCGGCTGGGCGCAGCGCTCAGCCGGCCGGCGCGGGCTCCGAAGCCCAGGGCCAGCGAGGCCGCATCTTCTTAAGGTCCGACTCCAGGGCCGCCAGTTCTGCTTCGAGCGGCGCAAGCTCCTGGAGCCCCTGAAGCTTGTCGAGCGGCTGAGCGAGGCGTTCCTCCAGCAGCTCAGTCAGCGCCAGCGCCGCAGGGTCGGGCGTTATGGGCGCCGACCGATCTGCCGGCAGGCGTTCACCGGAGAACCAGACCGCCACGATCAGCGAGGCGGTTAAGGCCCCACCCAGCATGGGAGCAGCAAGGGCAGGCCACCACCGGTGTCGATCGGCCGCAGGCTGCGCAGCCGGCGTTTCCCGCTGCGCGGCCGACACCGCCCGCATCACCGACTCGTGGAGCGCCGGCCCGACGGTATCAGATCGCCGCGCGGTCCGGAGGTGATCTTCAATCGTGTTCTCAAGGTGTCGGGTCATGAGTGGCCAACCGTTGTCCTGGGGCGTCTCGCAGTGGTGATCCGCGCGGTCATAGCACCGCCCGCTGGCCGTGCTGATCGAGCAGCCGAGCCAGACGCTTACGCGCGCGGTGCAGCGTGACTTTCACCCAGCTTACCGGTTGCCCAAGGCAGGCCGCAATCTCCGCCAGCTTCCACTGCTCGTGGTAGTGCAGCCAGACCGTGGTAAAAGCCGTGCTGGACAGGTGCTGGCGGGCGAAGCCCCAGATATCCATTTCCAGGCTATCGGTGCTGCCGGGCGCCGTGAGCTCAACCTGATCCAGACTCACCTGCGCCGCTTGTTCGGTACCACCGTTGTCTCGCAGCCGCAGGCCGTGCCGCAGCGCAATTCGATAGAGCCACGTACTGAAGCGCCAGCGAGCCCGGTAGCTGTCGCGGAAGCGCCAGGCGGCCGCAAAGGCCTCCTGCAGCACGTCCTGCGCGTCGGACGCATGCCCCAGGCGAGCGACGAGAAACCGGTAAAGCGGCGTTTCGTGACGCCTCACCAGTTCCTCGAAGGCCCGGTGGTCTCCCGCACAGGCGGCCTTCATCAGATCGGTGTCGGTGGCCGGGGGGGTAGCTACAGCTCGTCCACCAGATCAGCCGCCAGCTCCGGCGGAATGGTCAGATCCAGCGTTACCTCGGGTCCGTCGCTGGTGATCGACAGCAGGCTGATCAGCGTGTTGAAAGCCGGATCAGAGCCCGCGTCCAGCGCTTTGAGCGACACCAGCCCCTGAAGGATGTTGTGGACATAGGAGGCGGTCGCATCATCTCGCGCGAAGACCTTGGCGTAGACCGAGAGTCCAGCGGCGGATTCGGACACGACACCGCCCAGCTGATCGATGTTTTCCAGCAGCGAGGAATCAAACGGGCCAGCGCCGCTCATGCCGCCAGGATTCAGGCCACCCTGCACCAGCGCCTGGCTGGCCTTGAGCACGATCAGCGCGTCCCCAGTCGGCGGCTGGGTGCCCGAAAGCTGTGACCCGGCATCAATGAACTGCTGGAGCAAGTCCAGATCGCTGGTGACCAGCGTCTGCTCGGGGCCAAAGCTGAACAGCATGGTGTCGTTGACGTCGATCCGATGGCCGTCGCCGAAGTGTTTGCCGACCTGGTAGTAGCTCACGCCGGCGTAGTCCATCTCCAGCAGCTCACCGTGCTCGGTAATGAGCTCCAGCACCGAAAGCTGCGTGGTCTCGGTCAGGCCGTGCAGGACCACCGCAGCGGAGTCAGAAGGAATGGACGCACCAAAGGCAGTCACGCCGGTCAGCTCCTGACTGAGGTCCAGCCCAATTTCTTCCTCGATGTCGGAAAAGGCCTCGCCCAGACTCTCCTCATAAAAGGGCGAAAGCAGGTCGGACTGCCGCAGGCCCTGGACGTTTGCATGAACATACCACTGCGCGTTTTCCGGCAGATCGCCGGCGTCGAGCACCGGCTGGCCGCACGCAGCCCCCGGCGGCAGCAGGGCTGCGGCAAGCAGCGCCAGTAGAAAAAACCCGTGGCGATGACGAGTGAGTGTAGAAGGTGACATAGCAAGCTCCGTAGTCAGGTTCACAGGCTTATAGCGCCATCACCGCAAAAAGGTTACACCTCGTTCGGCACGACTGCTGTTACCGTGCTCGCCCCTGCCCGGGGAGGGCAGCCTACTGCGGTTGTCCTGAGGTGTCGCCGGAGCGCTCGCCGAGCTCCTGGTAGTAATCGCTGACGGCATCACGGTACTCGGGAGCCACCTGCCGGGGCACCATCGAACGCACCTGCTCCTCCCGGTTGGCGCGCACCGCGGTGCGTACGCCGATCTCCAGGTTCTCCGCCAGCCTCAGCAGCCGCGACAGCTCAGCGTCCAGGAGCGCGGTATCGCCGGTCAAAGACGCCAGATCGAACTCGCCCAGCAGCTCGCGCAGCTCCCGTAGCTCTTCTTCACTCACCCGACGTCCGGCCAGCGAGGGCAGCGCGTCTGAGAGTGAGTCGGCGACCCCATCAGCCCGGTCGTTGAGCATCTGCTGGGCCTCAGCCGGCTGCAGCGCCGCGCTGGCCCGTCGAGGCTGAAAGGTGGCTCCGGCGGGCGAACTGCCGGCTCCCGCGCCGTACGGATTGGACAATCCGCCGCGGGAGTCGGGCCCACCCGGCTGCCCGCCAGCGTCCGCGAGGCGGGTTTCTGCACCGCCGCGATCCCCGGCGGACTGGCCGGGACCCGGCTGCTCGCCGGGCTCGGACGACGCGGTATCGCCGAAGGCACCACGCCCCGGCTGCTGTCCCGGTTGCTCCCCGGATTGCTGTCCTGGCTGCTGTCCTGGCTGCTCGCCAGCCTGCTGACCGGGCGTCTGTCCAGTTTGCTGGCCGGGTTCCTGCCCGAGCGGTCCAGCACCGGGTTCTGCGCTGCCTTCAGCCAGCGCCTGGAGATCGCGGCGAAGCTGACTCAGCTCTGCCAGCGCCTCGTCCAGCGCGCCACGACCCTGCGCCGCGGATCGGCCGGCCCGACGGGCCGCGTCAGCGGCGTTATCGCGCAGGCTGCGCATGGCGTTGGTGACCAGATCTTCGGTTGAGACGATGTAGGCCGCGGCACCATATTCGATGTATTCCGCGGCGACGCCCAGCCGGACGATGGCCTCCGACCGATCGAGCTCAGCGACCCCTTCCCGAAGCGCCTGGCTCCCTTCGGGCGAGGCCTCGTCAAACTGCTGCGCTGCCTCCAGCATGTCTTGCTGCAACGTCTGCAGGTCCTGCCCGAGACGCCGTTTTTGTGTGGCGAGCTCATATTCCTGCATCGGCGTGAGCCCTGATTCCGGCCGGCCGTTGCTGGACAGTCGGTTGGGTTCATCACCCCGCTTCTCCATCGCCTCGCGCAGCGCCGTGTCTAGCGTCTCCGCCAGCTCACTTTGCTCATCCAGGAGCGCCTGCGCCTGATCGGTCAGACCGTCGAAGGTTTCTTCCATCGTCTGCGCCTGCCGCTGGAGCGCCTCGTCTCTGGCAGCCTGCAGCTGGGCCAGCGCCTGCCGCGCCGCCTCGACGTCGGACCCCGCAGCGCCGTTTTCCCCGCCGGCCGGCTGGCCGGCGGGCGCGCTGTTGTCGTTGCTTGCCTGCGCGGAATTTGACGCGTCTTCACCGCTTGACCCCTGGGGTTCCCCGCCCGGCGGCTGCCCTGAACGATTGAGCTCAGCCATCGCCTCAGCCGCCTGCTCGAGCCGCTCCTCCAGCGATGGCTCACCGGACTGCGGCATTTCACTGCTGGAGGACTGCTGCTGCGAGCCGCTGCTGCCGGACTGAGACTGAGACTGGGCCTGAGCCTGACTCTGGCTCTGACTCTGTCCGTCGCTGGGCCGGCCGCGCAGCTGCTCCAGCAGTTCTTCAACCTCGCGCTGCAGTCGCTCCTGCTGCCAGCGCTGGGCGGGCGTGGGACCGCCGGCGCTGTTCATCGCGTCAGCCAGCGCCTGCTGGCGCCGAGCCAGGTCCTCCAGCGCATCCAGCGTCTCGTCTTCGGACTGACCTGGCTGCTGAGGTGACGCCTGGCTGGCGGTCTCGTACTGGTTTTTCTCCAGGTCCAGCTCCAGCTCCATCATCTCCGCCAGATCACTGCCCGAGCCGGAGCCCTGAGCGTTGCTGCTGGTGGTGATCGCAATATCGGTGAACACCGATTCAGCGCGCAGCAGGTGCTGCAGCGCCTCTTGCTCTGGCGCCATGGCCAATTCAAACTCGCCGAGCCTCAGCTGCTCAATCGCTGGCTCCATGGCCACCACCGCGTCGTCGAGGTGGCCGATATACCGAGCGATGTCGTCATCAGCGGCGCTGAGCTGCCGAGCCCGGGCCCGCTCAGCAAGGCTGGTCGCCTGGGCGGCCAGCGTCGCCTGCAGGTCCGACAGCAGGCTGGCTTTGTCCGCCAGTGCGCCGGCGGGCGGATTGGAGGCGACCGGCGCGTCGCTGGCCGGCTCGGCGCCGTTGGCCTCGGCCAGGGTTTCCTCGTCACCGGCTGGCGTCTCGTCGTCCCCCAGATCTTTTTCCTGGCGACGCAGATTCCAGGTGGACAGGATGATCTCGCGCTGGCGCTGCGAAATCTCGTCCTGGTTGCCGGGACCGGACTGGCCGCCGGCCATCTGGGACTGGGAAACTCGCCGATCGAAGGGCTTGATGCTGACAAAAAACAGGTCGGACTCAGCCTCGCTCTCACGATCGCGGGCGCTGGCGTAATACGAGACCACGTCCCCGGGACGCAGGTAGGCACCGTCAGCCAGCGTCTCAAGCATCAGCAGGTGGCTGCGCCGTGCCTTCTCGTCCGGACCGCTGGCCGATTCACCCGCTGGCGCGGCCGCAGGTTCGAGCAGCGGGTGCTCCGTGAACGGGCCACCGTTCACCGCAATGTGCAGCGTCAGGTCCTCAAGCCCAAAGTCGTCCTCCGCGGTCACGTTCAGCGGAATCTCTTCCAGCGCGTGAGCATCCAGATCGCGTGCCGGGCTGGCGAAACTCAAGGCCGGCGCCTGGTCTTCCAGCGCCCGGATCAGGAAATTTTCGGTCAGCCGGACCTGATCTCCGCCGACCACCGCCGCCAGGTAGTATTCCTCGTCCTCGGCAACCGTTAGCGTCCCGCGGGCGACACTTCCGTCCAGCGTCATCGGGGTCGACGAGCCAGCCAGCACCACAGCGGCACCCGGCAGCGGCGCGTCGGTGGTCACCTCAAGCGCCACCTCGGTTCCAGCGATGGCCTTGATATCGCCGCCGGGGCGGATGGTTTCAGACTCCCGGCGAGTCCACAGGGGATACCGATAGGTCATGGAGAAATCGGTGATTCGCGGTAGCGCAATCACTTCGGCGTTGAAGGTTGGACTGCGAACGCCGCCGGCCTGGACGTAATATTCCAGCGCCTCGCGCACCGCGGGAAACGTAAAGCCGAAGCGATCCGGCGACGATTCGCCGTCCGGACCCTCAGCGCCCGCAAGCTCCCGCATACCGGTCGACTGCCAGTCGCCACCGGCGCGCCGCGCGAAAACCTCCGCTGCGGCGGGCGAAAAGCCTTCCGCCTTCGCCTCAACCAGTAGACGACCGCCTCGTCGGACCAGCGTATCGCCCGGAGTGACCACAATGGACTGTGGCGGCAGCAGATCGGGAATCAGCCAGCCACCCCAAAGGTGGCGCATGCCGTAGCCAAACAACCCGGCGCCGCCGGCGAGCAGCACCAGCAGCCCCACCACGCAGAGTCCCGCCAGCGCCGCCGGCACGTTGAGCCGTTTGCTGCTGAGCAGCGCGTCGGGCGCGTGCTCGCGTGCGATGGTCAAAGCATCATCTGCCAGCAGCGGGCGCAGCGGATTGTCCGACGGGGTTCCGGCCCAGGTTTCCAGCCGGCCATCGAAAGGCGCACGCTCTTCGAGCGCTTTGGCCTGCTCGGCGCTATCGGGGGGCCGGCGCAGCGGCCGCCACAGGAGCACGTAGCCCAGCACCGCCAGCAGCAGCACGCCGCCGATGCGAAGCGCCCCCACCTCCGCCTCCGGAAAGCCGTTGCGTACCAGCCAGAAAACCGCGAGCAGCGAGAAGCCTAAGGCCACAGCCGCCAGCACCGCCAGCCCGTCATTGCGCTGCCGGCGTCGCAGACGTTCGGCAAATTCCGTCACGTAGTGATTGAGTTTGCGCTGACTCATGCCGGTTTCCTCATGGTGTAGTTACCCAGCAGCGATTCGGCCAGCACCAGCGCCGCCAGGGCGCAGAGCAGCCAGATCGCCAGCCGGTTGTCGTTCGGTTCGTCGCTCACCGCGTCGACCGGCTGCGCGCTGCGCAGACTGCGTTGGGTCAACGCATCGCGCCAGCGGCTGATCGTCGCCTCGTCCAGAGCGACCAGATCCGATTCCCGCGGGTCGACGTTAACGGCGATGTGTCTGACCGTGCCGTCACTTCCGTGCAAGGCGTAAAAGCCGGTCTGGTCCAGCCGCACGCCCGACCTGTCCAGGCGCTGACCAAACAGATCCCCGGCTGCGCTCGGCGCGACCAGCTCGTAGCTGACGCCTTCGCGCTCGGGCAACGTGAGCAGCGTGCCAGCAACCCGTTGCCGCTCCAGCGTCCGGTGACCTGCCAGATAGTCTGCAACAACCCCGACAAACG
The DNA here is from genome assembly GCA_039033415.1 of Pseudomonadota bacterium. Classification (NCBI taxonomy): domain Bacteria; kingdom Pseudomonadati; phylum Pseudomonadota; species Pseudomonadota bacterium. Next base: position 62,718 of record JBCCCR010000028.1, read on the forward strand.
GCACAAACGACGCCTTGGTCGGCCAGTCGTTGAAGCGACGATCGAAGCCGCCGTTTACCAGCAGCACGAGCCCGTCGCCCAGGCGATGCTCCAGCACCAGCGGCGGTCCACCCGCCAGCCAGAGTAACGGCTGATCGTCCTCCAGCGATTCCAGCGGCAGAAGCTGGCTCACCTGGATGTCGCGAAACGACAGCCGGCGATCAATCAGCGGGTGCCCCACGGCCACGCCGGTGACCGCTTGTGGATTCGCCGGGCCCTGGTCATCCGCAAGGGCCAGGTCGGTATCCGCGAGCTCGTGACCGGTCAGAGGCAGCCGGCGCAGGCCCTGCGACGCAGCAGCCGCCCCGGCCAACACGCGGCCGCCGCTTCGCACCCACGACTCCAGGGCCCGGCCCAGCCCGCTGGAGACACTGCCGAGATCCTCGATGACCAGCCACCGGTGTCTGCTGAGTCGCCGAGCGTCAAACTCAGCTGACGCTACCGGGGTGAGCTCCGCTCGCGTGCTGACAGCTGTGAGCGCTGCGCTCAGGTAGGGATTGGCCTCCTCAGCACCTGACGCGGGTCCGGCTGACAGCAGCGGAACCTGTTCCTTTGGCGACCGGTCCACCAGCAGGTGGAACTGGTTGTCCATCGTCGTTGCGCCGTCGTCCAGGGAGAGTTTGATCAGGTTTTCCTGCGGCAGCAGGTCAAGCTCGGCACGAAGCAGGCCGCTGGTCGGATCTGACGTCACCCGCAGTGGCGGCTCGTCACCCACCTGAACGAGCACCTCACCGAAGCCGTCTCCCCCCACCAGCTGCGCCGTCAGCACCTCTTCGGAAACGTTGGCAGCGCTGATCCAGGTATTGTCGGTCGCGCCGACCACCGGGTGCAGCTGAAGCTGATAGGGCGCCCGGGGCACCAGTAGAGAAAACTGTGACGGTAGCGCACTCGCCTGAAAATCGCTGACCAGATGCACCACCGCGTCCGCCGCGCTTCGGTCCAGAAAGTCGCCGAGCGAGCTGACCACCTCACCAAGATCCAGGCGGCCGGCCCCGGGCTCAAGTCGGCCAGCAGCGCCGACCAGGGCGCCGCGCGCCTGACCGAGTGGCACAGTCACCTGCAGCCCCCCCTGCGCTGCCAGGAGACCCACCGGCTGGTCGTCAGGAATGGAGGCCAGCACGCGCTCGATCGTCTCCGAAATCGCGTCGTCTAAAGCCGGTCGCTGCATGGACGCGCTCAGATCCAGCACAACCCAATGGATGGTCTCGTCTTCCCCCGCCCCGGCGCCGGCCCTTAGCTGGGGCCGGGCGAAGAGCAAGACCGCCAGCGCCAGCAGCAGAAGGCGCAGGGCCAGCAGCAGCCAATAGCGAATGCGGCGGTCGACAAACACGCGCTGGGTGGCCGCTTCCAATAGCCGAACCGAGCTGAAGGGCTCGCTGCGCGCACTGTCGGTCCGCAGGCGATGCAGCCAAAGCGGCAGACCCAGGAGCGCCAAACCCAGCAGAATTCCTGGCGCTCCGAAATTCATTGACGATGCTGCCGAAATTGGAGGTAGTTGCGCAGCGCCGTGCCGAGCGGCTGACGGGTGTCGAGCAGCACGTGCTGGCCACCCGCACGTCCGACTGCCAGCGCGACGTCCTGAACGTGTTGCTCGACGCGCTGCGGATAGTCGTTGAGCAAAAACTCTCGCGAGACCTCTACCGTTTCGCCCGACTCCATATCTTTGAGGAGTCGCGGACCGCGGTCTTCCGGCTTGAGCTCTTGACCATCGAGCACCTGGAAGAAAATACAGTCGTGCCCCGCCAGGCTCAGCGGCTGCGCCGCCTCAACCATCTGCTCCGGATCACCGAAAAAATCGGATATGACTGCCACGAGACCACGGCGGCTCACGCGGCGGGAAAACTCTTCGATCGGCGGCTGATAGCGGGTGCCACGGCCCGGCTCAAGCGCCTCGATCGTGTGCAGCATGGCGGCGCGCGACCCTGGGCGGGTTGCCGGTGGATGGTAGGCGCGGACGGCCTCGTCAAAGACGAGCAAGCCGGTGGCATCGTGCTGACGACCGGCGAGAAAGGTCAGGCATGCGGCCAGCATCTGGGCGTACCGCAGCTTGCTGACCGGCTGCCCAAAACCCATCGAGGCGCTCGCGTCGAGCAGAATCATCAGGTGGGCGTTTGTATCCCCCAGGAACTGCTTGATCACCATGCGCTCGGATCGCGCATAGACATTCCAGTCCACGTGTCGCGGGTCGTCCCCGTCGCGATAGGGCCGATACTCGGCGAACTCCTGGCTGAAGCCGAACAGGGGCGACCGGTGCAGCCCCAGCAGCAGCCCCTGCACCACGCTGCGCGCGATCAGCTCCATATTGTTCAGACCATCGAGGTCTTCGGGCTGGAGCAGGTGGCTGGCCGGGCGCAACGAGCCGTCCTCAGCTGGCCTGCTGCAGCGCGGGCTGCGCGACCAGATCGGTCAGCACGTCATCCACGGTCAGGCCGTCTGCCTCGGCAAAATAATTGAGCAGTACCCGGTGCCGCAGCACCGGTGCCGCCAGCGCCAGGATGTCTTCAGCGATCACGTGGTAGCGGCCGGCGAGCAAAGCCCGGGCCTTCGCGGCAAGCACCAGAAACAGGCTGGCGCGGACGCTGGCGCCATAGTTTACGTACTTGCGCACCTTATCGGTGGCGGCGGCATCGCTGGGCCGGGTGGCGCGGACGACGTCGACAGCCAGCTGCCCCATGGCCTCGGACACCGGCACCTGACGGACCAGCCACTGGAAGCCGACAATTTCCTCGGCGCTGGTGCAGGCGGTCACTTCGGGCATCTCCACGCGCTCGGTGAAGCGCCGCACCACCGCCAGCTCATCAGCCGCCGGCAGGTAGTCGAGCAGTACGTTGAAGAGAAACCGGTCGAGCTGCGCTTCGGGCAGCGGATAGGTGCCCTCAAGCTCGATGGGGTTTTGCGTGGCCAGAACAAAAAAGGGCTTGCCCAGCTCGTGGGTTGTGCCTCGCACGGTCACGCGCGCCTCCTGCATCGCCTCCAGGAGCGCCGCCTGGGTTTTGGGCGGAGTGCGGTTGATCTCGTCGGCCAGCAGAACATTGGTAAACACCGGGCCAGGCACAAAGCGCCATTGCCGCCGGCCGCTCGCCTCGTCCTCGTCGACGATATCGGTCCCGGTGACGTCCGTCGGCATCAGGTCGGGCGTGAACTGGATACGCTTAAAATCCAGCCCCAGCGCGGTTGCCATGGTGCGAACCAACAGCGTTTTGGCGGTGCCGGGCAGACCGGTGATGAGGCAATGCCCCCCGACCAGCAGCGTGATCAGCAGACTTTCGACCACCTCTTCCTGACCGACGATGACCTTTCCCACCTGGGTACGGATCTCGCCCATGGCGGCGCGGAACCGCTCCACCTGCTTGGCAACGTCCGGACTAAGCTCGGTTTCCATGTTCATTACCCTTCGTAAAAAATTCTCTCAGGACTCAATAAGGCTCATCAGGAGCCTTTGAGCTTCGCGAAAATTGGGCGCCAGTTCCAGTGCTGACAGTACCTCCAGGCGCGCCTCGTCCGTGCGGCCGGCGGAATTCAGCGACCGCGCGAGCTTGAGGTGTGCGTCCGCGCGATCATGAGGGTTCAGCGCCAGGGCCGCTCGATACTCGCGCACCGCCGCGTCGGCATTGCCGAGCTCCAGCCACAGCCCGCCGAGGCGGCTATGTCGCTCCCAGTCCAGCGGCGCAACCCAGTTGGATTCGTCCAGCACGTCTGCAGCCGCCGCCACGTTGCCCTGGTCTTTGAGCAGCTCAGCCAAGCGGTCCAGGGCTGCCGGCACGCGACCACCGGCGTCAAAGAACGCCTGCAGCGCGCTCTGCTCAGCCGCCGGCTCCTCAAGCTCGCGCCGCGCGCGGGCCAGCATCAGGTACGGGCTGTCGGCATCAACATAGGCTGGCAGCAGCGTCGCCGCCCGCTGAGCGGGTTCGACCACGTCGGCCCACCGCTGTTCCCGGGCGGCACCGACGGCGTCTCCGCGTTGCTGCTCAAACTCCGTCAGGGCGGCAAAAGTCTCGCTGAACTCGCTGTCGATAAAGGCGGCAAACCGTTCGTCGAACTGCTCCAGCGTGATCCCGAGCGCCGTTTCCACGGCCTTGCGGGTAGGCGCACCGGCTTTGTACTGAGCCAGGATCTCAACCAGCGGCGCAAAGCCGAACTCTTGTTCGATAAAGTCGCAGGTCAGGCCGGCCTGCATGTAGGACACGATGACCTGCTGCGGGTACGAAGGCCGAATGAAGCTGGCATCGAGTCGCGCCAGCGGCAGCAGCTTGCCTTCCGCCATGGCGTTGAGGGCCACCAGCGGAATTTGCCGTCCCGGGACCGGCCCGGTGCGCCATTCTTCAAAGACGGAGATACCTTCACTGAACCAGCGCGTCACCCGATGATCCGTCGCGCGCAGGGTGAAAATATGGGCGATCTCGTGCCACAGGGTCGTGCCCCAGTGGAAATCATCCGGCGACCGGGCGGCCGGCGAGTCCATGGCCACCACGTAGCCAAAGGTGGCGCCCAGGATACCGACACCAGGCAGGCCGACGGTGCGCACCGCAAAGTCTTCGTGGTCGGGATACATCTCCACGACCACGGGCTGACTGGGCGTGTACTGGTAACGCTCGCTGAACAGCGCGACGCTGCGCCGCGTGAGGTCGGCAACGTAGGGCGTGAGGACGGCCGCCTCTTCGCTATGGAGGCGCAGCTTCATGCCCTTCTCCCCCATCGTCAGGGTGCGAATCTCGAAGCCTTCCAGCGTGTCGAGCAGTCGCAGCGTGTTGACCGTCTTAGCGTTGTAGGGGTCGCCGGTATAGGCGGCCTCGATCTGGCGCCGAGCCTCGACCGGCCGATCCAGTCGCAGCAGGTTGGTCCCGAGTTCGAGGCGGGCGGACCAGAGATCGGGCTGCACGGCGAGCGCCGCCTCATACCACTGCCCCGCCTGCTCGTAGCGCCGGGTGATAACCATAAAGTAAGCCGGCACGGCCCAGGCGTCACCAAAGAATTCGTTCAGCGCCAGCGCCTCGTCCACCCAGGGTTGAACCGGCTCATCGCCGAGCGCAGCGTGCGCCGCGCGAAGCGCAAGCAGCTCAAGCCGTGGCCACGTGCTCGATCGCAGCATGCCGTCAGCCCGGTCGAGAAGGGTCTGCGCATCGTCGAGGTGCCCTTCCTCAAGCGCCAGCCACGCCTTCATCAGGCTGGCCCGGATGGCGGCACCGGTCGGGATATTGGCGTCGGTTAGCAGCGGCTCCAGCGCTTCACTGGCGGCACCGCTGAAGCCGCCAGCCATCACGCTGGCCAGCCCGAGCTTGGCATAGACATAATTGGGATCCAGCGTCAGGGCTTCGTCGAACAATGCCTGAGCCTCTGCTGCCTGGTGAGTCACCGCAAACAGCCATCCCCAGCGGGTACGCAGCGGTGCCGATTCCGGATTCTCCTGCACCGCCTGTCGAAACCAGCGATTGGCCGCTTTGATCTCACCTAGCGCCCAGGCGAGCTCCGCGCGGAGGGCGGTCGCTGGCGCTTTGCCCAGGAGCTGCCGATAACAGGCCCGAGCGCGCTGCAGCTGACCCTCCCAAAGCTGCTGGTCACAGGCGACCAGGCCGGGATCGTCGATCTCGCCATAGTGGATTCCTCGTTGCGTGGCGCTGGCTGCACCAGCGAGCAGGAGCAACGGCACAGCAACCCAGGCGGCGTGTCGGGTAAGCCGGCTCACGGACCCTCTCCTGATCCTGCCGACGAGTCGCCGCCCGCAGCCTCGATCTTCTCCGACACCATCGACAACGAAATCAGCAGGGACTGAAGCTCCTGCAGGTATTCCGCCTGATCCATCTGAGAGCGGCGGGCGCGCAGCGCGCTGATCTGATCGTTCAGCACCTCACGGCGGGCCAGCAGCTCCGGCGCCACCGCGTCACTTGCCGCATCGTCCAGGCGCGCCAGCATGAGCGATGAGGGGTTGTCACCGAGCTGGCGAGGATGCTCGGTTGCCAGCAGCCCTTCGCTATCGAAGTAGTCGGCCACCGCCCGCTCGGCAAAAGCAAACGCCTCGGCGGCGTTGATCCGACGATCTTTATCCAGGTCAGCGGCCGGAGAGCGGAGCGCGCTGGCGAAATGACTCGAGAAGCGCGTGGCCTGCAGCTCGCGTCCGTTTTTTGTTGCGGTGATGACCACGCGACCCGGTTTGCCGGCGAGCCGCTCCAGCAGCGCGCCGCTGGCGCTTGTCGTATTGACCAGCACCTGGCGCTGCGCCGGCAGCGCTTCCAGGGCCGCAGCCAGATCGGTGCCGGTCAAGTCCGGCCCCGCCACGTTGAAACGATAGTCATCGGATGCCATAGACCCGTGACCGATGAGTACCACGATCGCCTGGTCGTCCTCATTCATGCTGCCGGCCCAGCGGTCCAGCTCTGCGAGGATGGTCTCTCGGGTTGCGCCCTGGCCCGTGAGCAGGCTTGCACTGCCCTGCATCGATTGGTGAATCCGCTCGGCGTCCGCGGCAAAGCGGCGATCGTAATCGGCGTCGCCACCCAGGCCCGCCGCCGTCAGGCTATAGACCTCTGCCCGGGCGGTCGGCGTTCCGAACCCGAGCCAGCAAAGGGTCGCCACTACCCAGAGCGTTAAAGACAATCGCATCAGATCACCGACCAGCGGCGCCGCAGCAACCACTCGGCCGCTTTCACGAGCACCAGCAACAGCAGGAGCAGCGGCGCGTCCCAAACCGGCAGCACCTCCGTCGCCGTAATGCCAGCGCTGGTGGTGCTGATCACATCACTGAGCCGGTCGGCTCCGTCGGTGGTGAAATAGCGGCCGCCGGTGGCGACGCTGATGGCCTCAAGCCCGGTTCGATTTTGCGCGAGCGTGACGCGCTCCTGGCGCTGACTCGCGTGAAAAAACGCGGCGCGAGCGGGCACCGCTTTTGGCGGTTCCATCGCTGCCGTCACGCCGCCAGTCGCCGGCTCGGCTATCGCCTCGATAAAATGGGGGCCGTCCCCGCTCATCGGCACGGAGCCGCGGTAGACACCGGGCTCGCCGGGCAGCGGCGTGAGTGACACCCGACTGACCGTAGAGCCGGAAATCTGGGCCACCAGCGGCGCTCCAGAGCGCGGTTCAAAGGCGTTGTCCCGCAGCTCAGCCCGCAGGGAAAGTTCACCGCCTTCGCTGCTGACATCGAGCTCGAACTGTTCGCGCGCCTCGCTGGTCAACGCCCGGAGCGTTTGCCGCCAGAAGGTCTCGTGTCGCTGGTCTTCCAGCGGCAGGCTCATTTGCCAGCGCCAGGTCCCGCCGGTCGCCAGGATCAGCGCGCGCCCGCGCCCGTAAGGCTGCTCCACCAGCAGCGGCTGCGGAGCGCCGTCCACGACCACGTCGAGCAACGTGCTGGCCGCCGGCTTCAGCGCTCCGAGCAGCTGATAGTCAGCCAGCGCCGGCAGCGAATCCCAAAGCTCGTCGTCCGTGGCGGGATCGTCGTCCCAGCGCAGCAGCGCGCTGCTTCTTCCAGCGGGCGTCCGGACCACGGGCCAACGCTGCCGGGAAAAGCTCTCCCGTTCGGCTGCCGGTAGCGCTGCCGGCAGCACGCCGGCGAGCGAGGAGTTGCCCCAACCGCCCTGGCCCAGACCGCTGCGGCCGCCCAGCAACAGCAGACCGCCACCTCGCTGGGCCACAAAATCCCGAATCAGCCCGAGCTGCTGCTCGTCGAACGACGCTGCCTCGATGCTGCCGATCACGATCCCGTCATAGGCGAACAGCGTTTCGGCGTCAGCGGGGAAACCGCCCTCGAGCTCCTCAGCGCTGGCGATCCCCTGGCGGTAGTATTTGTTGGGGCTGACCCGGAGCAGCGACACCAGCTCAAGCCCGGGGTCAGCGCTGACCGCGCGGCGAAGAAATTTATACTCCCACCGCGGCTCACCCTCGATGTAGAGAACGCGCCGGGTTTGCTCGGCGACCTCCAGCATTCTGGTCAGCGTGTTGTTGGCGAGATTAGAATCGTTTGGCCCGGGCTCCAGCGAAAAGGTCAGCGCGTGATGCCCTAGCTCACCCAGCGGCAAATCCATCCAGACGGTGGTTCGGTCACCCTCGCCGAGCGCCACCTCCCGGACTGCCAGCAGCTCCTGATCCCGGCTGACCTTGATGCGGGCCTCCGCCGGTCCCGCGTGGACAATGGTCAGCTGCGCGCGGAGCCGACTGCCGGGCGCCAGCCGCCGAGGCAGCTTGACCGCCCCGATACCGAGATCCTCCGGGATTCGCTCGCGTCCCAGACCCACCGTGTGCACCGGGATTTCCCAGCGTGACAGCTGGCCCAGCGTGCGGTCCCTCGGCGCCGTATCGATACCATCGCTCAGCACCAACACCGCGCCCAGCGGGTTCTGCGCGCTGCGCTGCAGCACCTGGTCCAGTGACCGAGACAGCGCGCTCGCGTCGTCTCGCCCAGCGAGTTCCGTCAGGTCGTCGATCGGTGTCGCGCGGTCGCTGAACCGGAATAGCTCCACATCGAAGTCCTCGGCAAGTTCCGCAAAAGCGTCCCCGCCGAGCAATTCACGGACCGCATCCAGCCGGCTGCGCCCCGCGTGCTGATAGCTCATGCTGGCTGAGTCATCGACCAAGACCGCCAGCGTGTTGCTGCCGGGTAACACCCGGTCGACGGATAGCGAGGGACGCCAGAGGAGGGTCACAACGCCAGCCAGCAGCATCAGCTGAAGGACTCCGATACCAAGCCGTTGCGCCGGACTCAGGTTGTGGCCACGCCGGACCAAACCCGCAACCAGTAGCGCGCCGCCGACGCCGATCAGCGCTAGCGCCAGCCACAGCGGCCAGCCTGAGGCGAAAAAGAGTGTTCCGTCGCGCCAGGTCTCAGCCGGGTATTTGAGCCAGAAATCGATCAATGGGTCATGGCGTAAAGCAGGTAGTTGATGCCAAAGCGATAGGCCAGAGCCGTCATCGGCTCGGGATACTCCGGCCAGTCGGCGTGCTCCCAGGCATCACCCATGTCCATATTGAAGTTGATCGCCAGCATCAGCCGGCCATCGTCGTCATAGACACCGCGCCAGTGCGGCTCGAAGCCGTCCTGTTCCCAGGTTCGCCCGCTTCGCAGCGGCATGATGCCGGGGATCTGTATGCGCTGATCGAGATCGTAAAACACGTGCAGCACCGGATCATCGTTGGGGATGTCACGCACCGGCCGATCGGGAAACACGCGGCTCAGCGTCGACATAAACCCCGACCATTCCAGCGAACCGTGAAAATCGTCGACCATCAAGAACCCGCCCCGCAGCAGGTACTCCCGAAGCCGGCGCGCCTCGTCCAGGTCCAGATGCCAGCCGCCCACCTCTACGGCATAGAGCCAGGGGTAGTCGAACACCTCATCGCTGGACAGCGTCAGCACGTGGCCGTCCGGATCCGCGTCGACGCGCGTCAGGCGCCGCACCCCGCCGAGAAAATGATGCTCAGCATCCGGATAATCCGTCCGCCAGAGGCTGCTGCGCCGGTTACCCCCGCGCAGCTGGTTGGTGGTAAAAGCGACCCGGGCAAACACAAACTCCGCCTCAGCCGCTGGGGCCACGGGAATGGTGGTGCTGGCAGGATCGGCTTTCGTTGAGGTGCTCAGCACGGCGAGCATCATGATAGCGAGAAGCCGTGCGCGTGCGATCTTAGGTGCTGCTGATGCTTTGCGGGCCAATGGTTACCCTGCGGTCATTGAACAATCCCGCATTATTAGCGGGAATCTGTTAAGACCCCGCGAAGAGTGCGGGGTTCCAAAGACCCAACACCCTTCGTCGACGCTCGGCCCTAAGGACGATTCTGACGGTTTTCCACCAGCTGGTCGACGACGGACGGGTCTGCCAAGGTCGAAGTATCACCCAGATTGTCATAGTCGTTGCCGGCAATCTTGCGCAAGATGCGCCGCATGATTTTGCCGGACCGGGTCTTGGGGAGCCCGGGCGCCCACTGCAGCAGATCCGGTGTGGCGATGGGGCCAATTTCTTTTCGCACCCACCCGTTCAGTTCCTGGCGCAGCTCATCGCTGCCCTCGCGACCCTCCATCAACGTCACGTAGGCGTAGATACCCTGGCCCTTGATATCGTGCGGGTAGCCGACCACCGCCGCCTCGGCCACCGCCGGATGTGACACCAAGGCGCTTTCCACCTCGGCCGTCCCCATACGATGCCCAGAGACATTCAGCACGTCATCGACCCGGCCGGTGATCCAGTAATCACCGTCGGCATCGCGCCTCGCGCCGTCTCCGGTGAAATAGCATCCTTCAAACGTTGAGAAATACGTATCGACAAACCGCTGGTGGTCGCCGTAAACCGTTCGCATCTGGCCCGGCCATGAGTCGGTGAGCACCAGATTTCCCTCCGCGGCACCGTCCAGAACGTTGCCCTCGCCGTCGACCAGCGCGGGCATCACCCCAAACAGGGGACGGCAGGCGGATCCGGGCTTCAGCTCCGAAGCGCCCGGCAGCGGGCTGATCAAAATCCCGCCGGTTTCGGTTTGCCACCACGTATCCACGATCGGGCAGCGCTCTTCGCCGACCACCTTGTAGTACCACTCCCAGGCTTCCGGATTGATCGGCTCGCCCACCGAGCCCAGGATTCGCAGGGTTTCGCGATCGGTGTCCTCGACCGGCTCGTTGCCTTCCCGCATGAGGGCGCGAATGGCCGTCGGCGCCGTGTAGCAGATATTCACTTCGTGCTTGTCACAGACCTCCCAGAGGCGGCTGGCGTCCGGGTAATTGGGCACCCCCTCAAAGAGCAGGGTGGTCGCCCCGTTGGCCAATGGCCCGTAAACAATATAGGTGTGGCCGGTGACCCAGCCGACGTCGGCCGTGCACCAATAGATGTCGCCGGGGTGATAGTCAAAGACCAGCTCATGGGTGAGCGAGGCGTAGACGAGATACCCGCCGCTGGTGTGCAGCACGCCTTTGGGCTGCCCCGTCGAGCCCGACGTGTAGAGAATAAAAAGCGGATCCTCGGCGCCCATCTCTACCGGTGGGCAGTGCTCGTCGACGTCCTCCGCCAGCTCGTGGTACCAGTAGTCCCGGTCGTCTGACCACTCAACCTTGCCGCCGGTGTTGCGCACCACCAGAACATGATCGAGGTTGTTCATTACGCCGTCGCGCTCGCAGGCTGCGTCAGCGTTGGCTTTCAGCGGTACAGTCTTGCCGCCCCGGACACCCTCGTCAGCCGTGATCAGCAGGCTCGATCGACAGTCGTTGATCCGCCCGGCAAGCGCGTCCGGGGAAAAGCCGCCAAAAACGACCGAGTGCACGGCACCGATCCGGGCACAGGCCAGCATGGCCACCGCGGCCTCCGGAATCATCGGCAGATAAATGGTGACCCGATCACCCTTGTCGACGCCGAGCTTGCGCAGCACGTTGGCGAAGCGGCAGACGCGACGGTAGAGCTGGCCGTAGGTGATCTCTTCGTCGTCATCCGGGTCATCACCCTCCCAGATAATCGCGACATCGTTGGCCTTGTGTGGCAGGTGCCGGTCCACGCAGTTGGCGCAGACGTTGAGCGTGCCGTCAGCGAACCAGCGGATGTGAACGTCGTCGCGGGCATAAGAGACGTCCTTGACCTCGGTAAACGGTTTCACCCAGTCGATCCGCCCGGCCTGTTCCCGCCAATAGTCTTCGTTATCCTCGACCGATCGCTGATAGCCGGCCTGGTAGTCATCAGCGGTGACCCAGGCGCGCTGCGCAACGGCAGGCTTAACCGGGTATCGATGGGTTTCACTCATGTTGTGGTTCGCTGCGGTCGAAGGTTAAGTCGATGATAGCAAACGATAAACCCGGCATCGGCCATCGGCACCGGCAACCGCTCGGAAAACGCCTGCTGTTGCAAATGTTCACGCTCTTGGCGCCCGATGGAGGGGCCGCAAGCTCAGACTCTGAGGGCCGACAGAAAACGGTGAACCCGGCGGGCTATCTGCGGACCGACCTGCAAGTTCACACTTGTTTTGACCGCCAGCGCAGAGGCGGGCTTCGGTTGCGCGTATCCTAAATTATTCCCGGCTTGGGCCGAATATCGGCGTTGGTCACTCATTTTTTGGATTGCAGCCCAGGTTCGGTTGACGACCCCATGACGCAGGAAAACCCCTACGAAAAGCAGGTCACGCCCGACGAACTCAAGCCGGGCATGTTTGTGTCCCGGCTGGATCGACCGTGGATTGAGACGCCTTTCCTCCTGCAGGGTTTCGAGATTCGGGGGATCGCTGACGTGGAGCAGGTGCGTCGCCTGTGCCGCTATGTGTTCATCGACGTCGAACGGGGCAATGACATCACCCCCGCCCGGCTCGATACACGGCCGCTGTCGAAAGGAGCGACTACCCTCACCCAATCGCAGGAGGAGCTGCCGCGGGCTCGGAAGGCACTGGAACGCACCTCTCTTGAGCTGACCGGCGTGCTGCGGCAGGCGGCACGCGGCCGGCGGGTGCGGCTCGACAGACTGGAAAGCCGTATCGTTTCTCTGGTCGACAGCACGCTGCGCAGCACGGACGCGTCGCTGCTGCTGGCCCGGCTGCGGCGCAAGGACGACTACGCTTACAACCACGCGCTCTGCGTTTCAGTCTTTGGCGTGGCGTTGGGAAAACAGCTGGGTCTTGAGCGCAGCGAGCTGGAGCAGCTGGCGCTCTGCGCGTCGCTGTTTGACATCGGCAAGACCCGGATCAGCGACGAGCTGCTCCAGAAGCTGGAGCCGATCACCTCGGAGGAGCGCCAGGAGCTTCAGCGACACGTCGACTACGGCGTCGAAATTCTCAAGCAGTCCGGGGCTGACACGAGCGTTATCAGCGTGGCCAGCGATCATCACGAGCGCTGTGACGGGACCGGCTATCCGAAGGGGCTGACCGAGCCCGACCTCTCCCTTTTCGCGCAAATTGTCGGCCTGGTGGATACCTACGACGCCATGATGAGCGACCGGGGTTACCGGGCGGCCAACTCGCACGAAAAAACCGTGAATACCCTCTACCAGGAGCGCCACAAGGCGTTCAACGCTGAACTCCTCGAGCAGTTCATCCACTGCCTCGGGACGTATCCGGTCGGTTCGCTGGTTGAACTCAGCAGCGGCGACGTTGGCATCGTCATTCAGCAGAACGGCCTGCGGCGCCTGCGGCCGCAGGTGATGTTGGTTCGAGACGCCGACGGCCAGCCGATCGAACACTACCCCGTGGTGAACCTGCTGACGGAAACCACCGAAGAGACCGGCGAACCGGTGGCCATTACCCGCACGCTGGAGTGCGGCGCCTTCGGTATCGATCCGACCGACTACTTTCTGCAATGACCACCGAAGCAGCCGACTTCCTGCGGCCCCTGACCCGCGCCGAGCTGGCCGCGCTGGCGGAACGCCGGTTTGTCGACGGCGGCGACCGGACCGGATTGCTTCTAGCCAATCTGATCGGCTTCGATCATACGAACGCTACGCTTGGCTACCGCGCGGGAGAGGCGTTGCTCGCAGCGGCGTGTCGGGGCCTGCGCGAGGCTTTTCCCGGACCAGACCAGGTGGTACCCGTGGGCCACGGCCAGCTCGCGGTGTTTGTGCCCGACCTCAAACACCCAAACCACGCGCTGCTGGCTGCGAGCAAGGTCCAGCGCTGCCTGGAGGCACTGGAGCGCACTCACCGAGGCCCGCGCTTTCGCCCAACGCTTGGCGTGGCCGTCTTTCCCGACCACGGCAGCACCGCTTGCCAGGTGCTCCAGTGCGCCGATCAGGCGCTCGAAGAGACCTCTATGGGGCTCAGACCCGTTCAGATGCTGGCCTTTGGCGTCGAGCGACCGGTCCATCCACTCGCCCGCGCCGAGGCGCTGGAGCACGCCATCCGTAACAATGAGCTGCAGCTGCATTTTCAGCCACAGGTCATCATGCAGACTCAGCAGCGCTGGGGTGCCGAGGCCCTGTGTCGCTGGGAGGCTGACGACGGCCCGGTGTCACCCGAGGTGTTTATTCCTCTCGCCGAGACCTGTGGTCTGATTCGGGAACTGACAACCTGGACCCTGAACGCCGCGCTGAAGCAATGGCGCAAGTGGCAGCCCGCCTGGCCCGACGCCAGAGTTGCGGTCAATCTTTCTGCCAGCGTGCTTCACGACCAGGAGCTGGTGCCGCAGGTTCAGGCGTGCCTCGGCATCTGGCGCGTGCCGCCCGAGTGCCTGGTGCTGGAGGTCACGGAGAGCGCTCTGATGGCCAACCCCGACCTGGGGCTGGAGACGCTCAGGTCGCTGCAGCAGCTCGGCGTGCGGCTATCGATCGACGACTTTGGAACGGGCTATTCATCAATGTCGTATCTAAGCCGCTTCCCGCTGCATGAGCTCAAAATCGACCGATCGTTTGTCATGACGATGTCCAGCGACTCCAGCAATCGCAAGATCGTGCGCACGGTGATCGACCTGGCCCACAAGCTCGGGCTCGAGGTGGTGGCCGAGGGGATTGAACAGCGGGATGCGTTCGACACGCTGGTCGCCCTGGGCTGCGAGCGGGGTCAGGGCTACTGGATTGGCAAACCGGGGCCAGCCAGCCAGCTGCTGGGCACCGTGCCCGACTCAGCGGCCCAGGCCGGAGGACGGGTCCGCGAAGCCGGCACGGGCGGCTGATCAAACCGCCGTTTTCCTGCTAAAGGTCTGTCGAGCCAGACCGATAAGCTAGCTATTGTAGTTACCAGGGTCCAGTCATGACTCAGCGCCAGCCGTTGGCCCGCGAGGCAAGCGGCGCAAACCCACGCCAAACGCTTAGCCTTTCTTGAGACGCAAATGCTAGTCGGCCAGCAAGAAGATAGACAGAAGCCAGCGGACGCGCCCCCGCTGGAGCTCGAGTCGCGCTCCATTCGCGCGACGCTGCACTGGTTCCACTGGCTGGTCCTTGCGATGTCGCTACTGGTCGCCGTCGGCGCCGCCCATCTCAGCCAAACGCATGTCGACGACCGTATCGCCGACGACTTCCAGCGCCAGAGCGATCTGATTCTGAAGCTGGTAGCCGAACGCATGCGCAAGTACGAGCTCGGCCTGTCGGGCGGCGTCTCGGCCATTCAGGCCAACGGCGGCGCCGTCACGGAGCGCGGGTGGCGCGTTTTTCAACGGTATCTCAGAATCGAAGAGCAATATCCGGGCATCAACGGTATTGGCGTAATCATGCAGGTCGACCGCGAAGCGCTGCCGGCTTTCCTGGCTCAGCAGCGGGTGACTAGACCCGACTTTCGCGTCTACCCAAGTCATAAGCATAACGAGCTACTGCCGATTGTTTACGTCGAGCCTCTGGCAGCAAACAACGAGGCGGTCGGCCTGGACATGGCGCACGAGAGCACTCGCTACGACGGCGCCAAACGGGCGCGCCGCAGCGGCGCCGCGCAGATCACCGGCCCAATTGTCCTGGTCCAGGACTCTGGAAAAACTCCGGGCTTTCTCTTTTTTGTGCCTTACTATGACGACTCCCCGGAGGCCGCCACGCTGTCCCGCACGGAGCGCTTTCTGGGCCTGGTCTACGCCCCGTTCGTCGTTGAGAATCTTATGGCGGGAACGTTAGGGCAGGCCCAGCGGCTGGTCTCACTGCGGGTGCGGGATGGAGAGCAGGTCCTCTATGACGAGGCCTTCAGCGAAAAGACCGTACCCACCAACCCCAGCCTGGTGCAAAGCGCCCATCTTCCCATCTATGGGCGCACCTGGACGTTCGACCTGATGGCCACGCCTGAACTGATCGCCAACCATCAAACCGCGGAACCGTTCATTATTCTTTTCGGCGGCATCGGGATTGACCTGCTGCTGCTGACGCTGTTTTTGCTGATGGCACGATCGAATCGAAGGGCCCGGGAAATGGCGATCAACATGAATGCCGAGTCTCGACGCCGAACGCTGGCCCTGGAGCGATCCAACCAGGAGTTGGAGAAATTTGCCTATGTGGCTTCCCACGACCTCAAGGCGCCGCTCAGGGCTATCGATCAGCTCGCGGACATCGTGATTGAGGATGCCGCTGACGCCCTTCCCGCCGAAAGCCGGGCCGATCTCGAGCTCCTCAAAGGCCGGGTCGGTCGGATGGATCGCCTGCTCTCAGGCCTGCTGGACTACTCGCGGATCGGTACCGGTGAAACCGAGACGCAGGAGCTCGACGTCACCCGCGTGGTGCGGGATATCGTCGATCTACAGGGGCTCGATGGCCAGATCACCGTCGATTTCGCCCGCCCAGTGGGATCAATCTTTGCCCCGCGAGCCGTCGCTGATGTTGTCTTCCGCAACCTTATCGGCAATACGGTCAAACATCATGACCGCGATCAGGTTCACATCCGGATCGACTACGCGCTCGGCACGCGATTCGATACGCTGACCTACACCGATGACGGGCCGGGTATTCCCTACGAATTCCGTCACAAGATCTTCGAGATGTTTCAGACGCTGCGCCCCCGAGACGAGGTTGAGGGGAGCGGGATGGGTCTCGCGCTGGTCCGCAAAGCGCTGGAATCGGTCGGCGGCACCATCGAACTTCTCGAACGCAGCGGCCGCGGAGCCAGCTTTCGGATCTGCTGGGCGCGTCCGGTCGACCAGCGGCAGGCCGCCTGAGACGGAACGCCAGCGCGATGTATCGAAATTCCAAAGACGTCAGCATCCTCCTGGTCGAAGATGACGATATCGACGTTCGGGTGATCGAGCGAAGCTTTCGTAAATGCGGTATTGCCAGCCCGATCGTCAGGGCAAAAGACGGGCTTGAGGCGCTCGAAATCCTCCGCGGCAGACACTCGCCCGAGTGGCCTTTTATCGTCCTGCTGGATATCAACATGCCCCGGATGAACGGCCTTGAATTCCTGGGTGAAGTTCGCCGGGACGCGAGCCTGGCCGGGATCACCGTGTTTGTGCTGACCACCTCGGAAGCGGAGCGCGACAAGTTTGCTGCCTACAGCCAGCATATCGCCGGCTACCTGTTGAAGTCCGACGGCGCCGATCAGTTTCTCGACGTCATCAATCTGATCGGGCAGTACCTCGAAACCGTCCGCTTCACCGATCAACCGCTGGAAAAGCAGGCTCTGCTTGACGCGGCAGGTCCACGATGATCGACCCGACGCTCAACGCTGATCCCGAGCAGCCGCTTCGCGTTCTGCTGGTGGACGACGACAGCGTCGATCGGCGAATTATCAGCCGTTGCCTGAAGAAGTCCGGCCTGACGGTGGAGGTTAAAGAAACCTTTGAGGTTGAGGAAGTTGAGCGGCTTGCGAGGTCGGGTGAGTACAGCTGCGTGCTGATGGATTTTCGCCTGCCTGGCGGTGAGTCTTTCGAGCTGTTTCAGTCTTTATTCAGCGAGAGCTGCGAAGAGCGGGCCGGAATCGTGTTGCTCACGGGGCGCGGTGACGAACGGATCGCGGCAGAAGCCATTCAGCGAGGTGCGCAGGAGTACCTGCCGAAAGCCGAATTAACGCCGGTTACGCTGCGTCGGGCGATCGAGGGGGCCATGGAAAAGGCCAGTCTTTCCCAGCAGCTGGCGCAGCGGGATAAGCAGCTGCACCGCATGAGCTTTTACGACAGCTTGACCGGCCTCCCAAACCGACAGCTATATATGGACCGACTAGAGCAGCAGTTTCGGCACGCAAGCCGGGACGGCGAGGAGTTTGCGGTCCTGATGATGGACCTCAATGGCTTCAAGCAGATCAACGACAGTTTTGGCCATCAGGTCGGGGACGAGCTGCTGGTCGAGACGGCGAAACGACTCAAAGGCGCCATGCGCGAGTCGGACTCCGTGGCGCGACTCGGCGGGGATGAGTTTGCGGCGCTGCTGCCAAAAACCGGCAGCGTCAGCGGCTGCCAGAGCGTGGCGGAAAAAATTCGTCGCGCGTTCGCTGGCGACTTGATCATCGACGGCAACGCCCATCGCGTTGGGATAGCGATTGGTGCAGCCATCTACCCGCGCCACGGGGCCACTCCTGCGGAGCTCCTTCAGACGGCCGACCTGGCGATGTATGAAGGGAAACGCGATCGTGCTCAGGAGCTGGTCTGCGGCCCCGGAAAAGGGTCTGAAGATTACCGGCAGACCTCCGTGGTGGATCACCTCGATGGAGCGCTCAAGGCTGAGGATCAGCTGTTTTTGGTCTATCAACCCAAACTCTGCCTCGAGTCAGGCCAAACTGTCGGCGTCGAAGCCCTCCTGCGCTGGCAGCATCCGACGCTCGGCCTGGTGGCGCCCAAAGAAATCGTGCCGGCTGCGCAGCGGTCAGCGACAACGCTGGTCAACCTGACGCAAAAAACTCTCGACTTGGCATTACGGCAGGCGTCAGCGTGGGCCGACGCGGGACGGCCCGCCGAGCTTTCCGTAAACCTGTCCGCGTCGCTGCTGCAGCAGCCGGCCGCGGCCCGCCAGGTGTGCGGTTGGCTGGCGGATCAGCAGACGAACGCGGGACAGCTTTGTCTTGAAATCACAGAAGATGCCCTACTGCCCGACCCCCACGGCGCCAGCGACATACTGAAAACGATTGCGGCGCTGGGCTTTGCCATTTCGATTGATGATTTTGGCAGCGGCTTCTCTTCGCTGAAGCTCCTGCGTGACCTGCCGATTAGCGAGCTGAAAATCGACCGACCGTTTGTTAAAGCGGCGGTGGACCAGGGCGACAGCAGCGTGGTGGATTCGGTGATCAGTCTCGGGCGGTGTTTTGATGCCCGGGTGGTTGCCGAAGGTATCGAGGATCAGCGGATTCAGGACCAGCTGGTCAGCCGTGGCTGCCGGTTCGGCCAAGGATTTCATCTGGCAAGTCCCATGACGGCCGCAGAGCTGGATACCTGGTGGACCCATCAACGCTCGACGCCGGTGTTGTTTCAAGCTGCCAGGCTCCGGCGACTACCCGTCCAGGACCCGGCGCTCGGCGCCGCCTGGAACGACCCGCCGACGACGAGCGAGCGGGGCTTCGGGAATCGCCGATCTAGCCGGTGATGCGGCTGATGGCCTCCTGCTCCTGATCCGCGGTCGGCCAGCGCCGTGCCGCAGCCTTTCGGTCGGCGGGCTGGGCGCTCCACCAGGCCTGTAGATCACCCGCCGTTTCGGCCAGCGAGCGCATGCCCAGACCAGCATCGAGTGCCGCAGACGAATCGACATGTCGCGACCAGTCGCGGGCCGCCATCATGGGTAGCTGCAAGGACATCGACTCGAGCAGCTCAGCGCTAGGCCAGTGAAATTGTACCGGCGCCGAGGACATGGCGCGCAGACCCCACATCAACCCTTCGTTGGTAACCTCGGAGCGCGGGCCTGCCGTGTTGAACGTCCCGAAGGTTCGACTCTCAGCGAGCTCAACGATGAACGAGGTGAGGTCCCGGACGTCAATCCACTGTGCCTCGTACCCCGGACCTGCCGGAGCCAGCACGTCTCCGCCGCGATTGATGCGGTCGACCCAGTAAGTAAAACGGTCGGTGGTGTCGCCGGGCCCGACAACGTACGTTGGCCGAACCAGCGTCGCCTTGTCACCGGCAACGTCCAGCACCACGCGATCACATTCAGCTTTGAGCGGTCCGTAGGTGTCCCCATTAACCTCTTCGGTATCCGGTACATCCGACCAAAGCGGGCTTTGATTGGACAGCACTCGGGATTCCCCCGGTTCCCCGTCGGTGTCATAGACCGCAACGGTCGAGATATAGAGATACTGGTCGCAACGGTCCCGGAGGAGTTTCGCGCTGTCGCGCACGTGGCGCGGCACGTAGCCTGAGTTGTCGACGACCACGTCCCAGCGTCGGCTGCCTTCGAGCGCTTGCAGCCCGTCGCCAACGTTGGCGTCGCGATCGCCGGTCAGCTCTTCAACCCGCCCGCCGAACTGCCCCTGCCGGCGGCCTCGGTTGAAGAGGGTGACCTTGTGCCCACGATCGAGCATTCGATTGACCTCGTGAGGTCCGATAAAACCCGTACCGCCGAGCACGAGGATTTCCAAGGGTTTTGCGGCCCTGCCCACGGCGCCTGCCTGAGAAAAGAGGCTTGTTCCCAAAACGCCCGCGACACTTTGACCCAGAAAGGCTCTTCGTGAAGTCATGATTCGATCCCCTTGAAAATTATCAGAATTGTGGCCGACATCATGACGACTCTCGGCAGCGGGCGCCACCGAACCCCGGCTGGTTCACCGGTGTTCCGAGTCAGGTGAGCCGGCTGCCGACCTGATATATGAGTAGTGCGGCGACATAGCCGAGGCCGGTCATGTAGCACCAGGCGAAGATTGGCCAGCGCCAGGAGTTGGTTTCCCGACGTATCACCGCCAGGGTTGCGGCACACTGCAGGCATAGCGCCATGAAAACCAGCAGCCCGATGACTACCGGCAGCGTGAACAGCGGGCTCCCGTCCGACCGGGTCGCTCGACGCAGGCGGTCGGCCAGCGTGGCCTGTTCAGCCTCATCCCCCACCGCGTAGATGGTGCCGAGCACCGCCACCACCACCTCCCGTGCGGGAAAGCTGGCGATGACGGCCGACGTGATCCGCCAATCCCAGCCGAGCGGCTCAAAGGCCGGTTCCACCGCACGACCGGCTCGCCCAAGCCAGCTTTGCTCCATCTGCCTTGCCGCACCAAGGTTATCGATCGCCTCAACCCCCTCGGCACGTTCAGCCTCGGAAAGCTCAGCCGAAAGAGCGCGCTGCCGGGGCTCGACGTACTCGTCAATGTCGTAGCGGGGAAAGTACAGCAGGGCCCAGACGATCACAGTCACCGAAAAAATCAGCGTACCGGCACGCTTCAGAAACACCTTGACCCGGCCCAGCAGCTGGATCAGCACAGTGCGCGGATTCGGAACCCGAAACTCCGGCAGCATGAGCGCAAACGTGGCGTTGGCTCCCCGCAGCGCGGTTCGCCGCATAATCAGGGCCGTTGCGATCCCCATCACAATCCCGAATAGATAAAGGCCCAGCAATACCAGCCCCTGCAGATTGAGAAAGCCGATCGGCGTCGCCGGCACAAACGCGGCGATCAACAGCGCGTAAACCGGCAGCCGTGCTGAGCACGTCATAAACGGCGCAGCGAGGATTGTGGCGATGCGATCGCGCCGAGAAGGAATCACCCGGGTCGCCATAATCCCCGGTACCGCGCAGGCAAAGCTGGAGATCATGGGAATGATGGACTGGCCCGACAGGCCCACCGAGCGCATCACGCGGTCGAGCAGGTAAGCGGCGCGAGCCAGGTAGCCGCAATCTTCCAGCAGCAGGATAAACAGAAAGAGAATGACAATCTGCGGGAGGAAAATGACGACGCTGCCAACCCCGGCTATGATCCCATCGGCCAGGAGGCTGCCGAGCGCACCGTCACCGACCGCACCCAGCACCCAGGCGCTTAAGCTTGAGGTGGCTCCGTCGATCAGATCCATGAGCGGCGTGGCCCAGGCAAAAACCGCCTGGAAAACGATCGCCATGACCAGAAACAGTCCGAGGGTCCCGGGTACCGGGCGATTGAAAAACTCGCTGACGCGCGCGCCCAGGCCGGCGACCCCGCTGCCCCGACTTTGGACTTTGAACCTCATCGAGCACGTTCCGGACCCAGCCATAGCGAATACGGGCCTCCTGTGCGAGCGCGGGACTCCCGTTGAACACCGCAGCGCTGCTGGCCGCTACCGACTCCGGCGCCTGGTGAGGATCGGTTCCCGGCTTCGCGGCCGCCGCGTCGACCAGATCTCGAGCCACGGCGGCCAGCTTGAGCGTGCCGACTTCCTCACCGGCCAGCCGACGCGCCTCTTCGAAAAGCTCCGGCCAAACCGGCTGAAACGCCACCGGCTCTTGCTCGGCTACCGTCGCAAGCGCCGCGCGAAGCGCGGCTATGCCGGCGCCGCTGGTGGCCACCACCGGATGAATCGCCACGCCGCCCAGCAGCTTACTGAGCTTGTCGCGGTCGATCGCAATCCGCGACCGCTCTGCCGCATCGCTCATCGTGAGCGCCACCACCAGCGGGAGGCCCAGCTCCAGCAGCTGCTGCAGCAGGTAAAGCCCCTGATAGAGATTGGTTGCGTCGACGACGGCGAGCACCGCGTCGGGCGCCCGCTGGCCAGACTGCCGGCCGAACAGCACGTCGGCAGTGGTTCGCTCCTCCTGGGAGAATCCGCTGAGGCTATGCAGCCCAGGCAGATCGATCAGCTCCAGCCGCTGCTGCTCAACCTGGAGATTGCCCACGTGGCGTTCGACCGTGACTCCCGGAAAATTGCCCACTCTCTGCTGGAGGCCGGTCAAACGGTTGAACAGCGTGCTCTTGCCGCCGTTGGGTGTACCCACCAGCGCAATGGTGGGTTGGCCGCGGCGGCGAACCGGGATGTTGTCCGCCGAAATGCGGATCGTTTGGCTGGTGGCGCTCAAGGTCTTGGAAGTTGCGTCAGGCGTCCGTGACCGAGAAGCAGCGAGCCTGCTCCCGCCGCAGCGAAATGCTTAGCCCGTGGACCCGAAATTCTGTTGGGTCGCCGCCGATGGCGCTGTGGCCGCGCTCGACGACCACCCCTTCCACCAGCCCGAGCGTCATCAGCCGCTGCACCATGGGGTCAGCATCGTCAATGGCGTCGATAACGGCACGATCGCCGCGCTTGAGCGTCGCTAGCGTTCGGTCGAAATTTACCACTGCTGGCGTCTTGGGAAAGTTCATAGCTTAACGATCTCGGGCGACGTGATGGTTCGCGCAAACGGTGCTTCTACGCCAAATGATAATAATTCTCATTAGATACTTCAACTGCGCTAAGCGCGACAGTATCGCCTCTCTCACCCTGAATTCGCCACAGGGGCATTGCGCGTTGGCCAGCGCAACGCAAAGAGAGAGCGCAGCTGTCAACATCAGCAATAACCGTAGGATGATGCGTATTGCGTGTTGCGGCGGGCCCGGTTCATACTTCCTGCTAACTGAATCGGTAACGCCAAACGGGGTTTTCTGTGGCAGACCATGTCGACCCTCAGCGCGAGCAGTTCGAGCAATTTAAGGCGCTTCCGCGAGATGCACCGGTCATGATGCTCAACCTGATTGCCCTCCATGCGCAGGCCCGCTATGACGATGGCCGGCAGGCCACCGGCGCTGAAGCTTACGCCAGCTACGGTCTTGAGAGCGGCCCAATTTTTCGCCGGGTTGGCGGTGAGATCATCTGGCGGGGCGACCCGGAGGTGACACTGATCGGCCCAAGCGACGAACACTGGGACCTGGCTTTTATCGCCCGCTATCCAACCGCCGGAGCGTTTCTGGAAATGGTCACCGACCCGGCCTACCGGGTTGCCGTCAAACATCGTCAGGCTGCCGTAAAAGACAGTCGGCTGGTAAGGATGGCCGACCTGCCCGCTGGAGAGGGCTTTTAGTGGGCCGCCTGCAAAAAGCCGCCCTTTTTTCGCTCGCGCTCCGACTCCTTTTCGCCGCCGGCTTTATGCCGGCCTCCATCGAGAGCGGCTGGCTCGTTACGGTCTGCCATCAGGGGCTGCCAGAGGGTGCACTGCACCATGGGACGACCTCCGATCACGGCTCACATGGGAGCGCGCATCATCAGCATGCCCATACGCACGCCCCCGATGCCCCCCCTGCCAACGATGACGAGCTCCCGGCTGCGGCTCTCGACTCCAGCGATTTCTGCCCGCTTGGCGGCGGCCTGGACCAGCCGACCGCGGCCGATAGCCCAATCCTGGAATCGCTCGCGCTTGCGATACCGGCCCCTCATCGGCCGCTTGCCATTCGGTTTGACGGGCAGCGCCCTCGTACGCGCCCACCCATCCGCGGACCACCGCAACCTTCCTGAAACGACCAAAAACCCATTTTGTTGAAGGAACGCGTCCGCGCCAAGCGGCGTGTCCTGCTGTTTCATTGAGAAGGAAAAAACATGAATACCAGCCAGATATTGAGCCGGCTCACTTTGCTGTGCGTCAGCATCACGGGTACCGCACTCGCTGACCACGACGACAACGTCAGACCCGACTCCCACGCGCCGATCGGCGTCATGGGAGACCATCTGCACAAGAAAGGTGAGTGGATGTTCAGCTACCGCTATATGCAGATGTCGATGGACGACCTGTCCGACGACGGCGACAGCCTGTCGCCAGAAGAAATCGCCACAACCGCCGTGAACCCGTTCTTCGGTGCGCCCGGTCAGCCGCCCACGCTGCGAGTGGTTCCCACCGAAATGACCATGGACATGCACATGGTCGGCTTTATGTATGCCCCGACTGACCGGGTCACGGTGATGGTGATGGGCCAATACATCGAGAAAGACATGCAGCACATCACCTTCCGCGGACCCCGCGGTACCGACCGCCTGGGGAACTTCACCACCCGCAGCAGCGGGCTGGGTGATACCCGCGTGTCCGCCTTGATCGGCCTTCGCCAGACTGAGAGCAGCACCACCCACGCCACGGTGGGGCTGTCGCTGCCAACCGGCTCGACCGAGGAGCAGGACGACGTGCTGGCGCCGACCGGCATGCGGCCAACGCTGCGCCTGCCCTACCCCATGCAGCTGGGCTCCGGCAGTTACGACCCCATCCTCGGCGTGACCCACGTGGAGTTTCGTGACCGCTACTCGTTTGGCGGCCAGTGGACCAGCGTGCTGCGCATCGAGGACAACGACGACAGCTATCGCTTCGGCGATGAGCACACGGCGACTGGCTGGCTGGCGTGGCAGGCAAACAGGCAGCTCAGCCTCTCAGGCCGCCTTAGCTGGCGCATGCAGGGTGACGTGGACGACCGGGACCAGCGAATCATCGCTCCCGTGCAGACCGCCGACCCGGATCGCCAGGCAGGCCGACGTATCGACCTTGGCCTGGGCCTGAACTGGGCCGGCCAGGGCGACTGGCGCGGTCACCGGTTGTCGCTGGAGTGGCTGGTCCCGCTGGACCAGGATCTCGACGGGCCACAGCTGGAAACAGAGTGGACCGCTACGCTGGGCTACCAGTACGCGTTCTGAGTAATACCGGGCACGAGCAGCGGCCGGCGTGAGTGTCGGCCGCTGTTTCTTGCGGCGAGACGGGTAGCGTCAACGGGCGACCGAATTCGCGGGGCTGACGATTCCCGCAGGCGCTTCGTAGCCACGCCCAACGACCCGAAAAAGAGGAACGGCATTGCCCTGCGGAGTGCAGCGCGCGGCGATCAGTACCGCTGGTTTCCCGCCAACACCCGCGGCCGGCCAGGGTAGCCGGCCGCGGGGACAGCTTGGCGAGGCCTAAGGGGAGACCTCAGCCAGGGGATGGGAAGCGTTGATTGCTGGTTCAACCCACTCGTTCAGGACAGACTCGATGGCTGTCAGCTGTTCCGCCACAGACATATCTTCCACCTTTTCCGCGTGGCCGAAGGTGGCCTGGATGATCGGCATGCCGTCTACCTCTGTGTTAATGACCAGAGGCGCAGCAGCTTTTAGGCGAACGTCCCAGGCGGCTCTCACGCGAGACCAGTATTCATGGGTTCTGGACCAGTAGGTATGCGCCGGCGAGAAGTCAAAACCGCTGAGAGACCGGTAATCATTGAAGCCGTGCTCGCGCACCAGCATCCGCTCAACCGTCTCTCCATCGCGTACGGTTTTTGTGTTGTCCTGCTCGTGAGTCCAGCCGTTAGGCGTCACCGTATGGCGATTGATTGCCTGCAGCACATTGTAGTCGTCCCGCTTGGTGTATTCGCGCCTCGGTAGCGGACGTGAAGTCTGATCGCTAGTCCAGGTCGAGACCCTGTGACGGTGATCCCACCGGCCGGTGCCGCAATAGCGGGGTGCGTCAGAAACCTCGTAGACGCATTGCGTCCACGCTTTGCTGGTTTGTTCCTGCGGCAGCGGCCGTCTTGCCCAGGTCTGGTCGGACACAAACTCGAAACGCTCGGCTGCCTGCCACGTCCAATCCTGGCGCCAATGCTTAATCACGTACCCGCCATCGGTAACCAGGATGTGCTGAAGGACTATATGATCCGGCTCGTCGACCACCACCAGAACCGTTTCGTTGGCGCCCGAATTCTTATCCTCTTCCAGCTCGTAGCCTGCCTCCAGCGCAACCGTCTCCTGAAAATGGAACTTAACTCCGTAGTCCCCCTGCATCGCTAAAATCGCTGCCCGATCCTTGGCCTTGGTTCCCTCGGCCTGGGCGATGGCTGGATACCGCGGATTTGGCGTCTGGATCGGCTCTGACGCTGCGGTCGGCGAACCAACGTCAGAAATTCCCTGCGTTGGATCTACGACGGTTGTTCGAGCGGCGCATCCGCAGAGCGCGGTCGCGAGAATGACGGCAAATGCGTGTCGGAAAGGATGGCGTCTTTTCATCGGGGCATCTAGTTCTCTTCGAGAATTAGAATGCTAATGCTTTTCATTTACTTGTCAACGCACCATTATTTTCATGACACGGCCGTCTATTCTCTAAGCTGAATGCAGGCGCGCTCGGAGCCTGCCAAAAAAACGGGCACCCACGCTGACGACTTCTATCAACCGCGGTCCGCGGCACACGTCTGCGCAGAGAAGATCCCTGCTGGCCAACCGCTAACCGGGGGCTTTGCCGCTGGCCTCGTCAAAGCCGCCCTGACCCTCCAGCTCGGCCCAAACGCGAAAAGGCCCGGACGCTGAGACCTCGCCTTCGGTGATCAGCTCCTGCCAAACCCGGGCGGCCTGAGCAAAGTTGGGGACGCTCCCGGGGAACATGGTCAGGGCCAGCGCATGGGCCAGGTGCTGCTCATCAACACCGTCTGCATAGGCGGCGCGCAGCGCCCACCGCAGACCGTCGAAGTTGGCGAGACACGTTAACGCTGAAACCATCGCCAGGTGAGCCTGCTCGACGGTCAGGTCGCCGGCGGCCCGGCGAAGGGACTCGGCAAACGCCCGTTCCGCCCGCAACCCCGAGACGTGCGGCTCCCAAGCGCGCTCCACAAACTGCCAGCCCCGGCAGCCGCTGGCGACCGCCGTGACGGCCAGGAGGTCGGCGATCTCTTCGCTGGTGCCGCCGGCTTCCAGGAAACGATTCACGTGGTGGGTGGCTAGCCCCTCGCTTCTGGCGACCAGGATGGCGAGCCAGATGAGCTCGTGATCGTGCTCGCTTAAACGACGGGAATTAAACGCCAGCTGACCATAGAGCTGATCGTAGGCGTCCAGCACCTCCGGCATGGCTGTAGCCATCAGGCCATGATGCGGCAACAGGTAACCGCGTTGCCGGCGAATTTTTTCCAGCCGTTCGGAGAGTTCAGACATCAGCAGCCGGATTCCACGGATCCAAAGCCTGATGGTATATGCTCGTCCCGATGAAAAACCAGCCTGGGGAGTGGCGGTGAAATCGGAACAAGTTCTAGCGGGAAAGGTGGCGCTGGTAACAGGCGCCGCCCGGGGTATCGGCGCGGCAACGGCGCGCCTGCTGGCGCGCGATGGCGCGCAGGTCTTTCTCAGCGACGTCGGCGACTGCGCGCCCGTCGTGGACGAAATCGTCCAGGCGGGTGGAAAGGCGTCGTCCCATCCGCTCGACATACGCGACCGCGCCGGCTGCGCGGACCTGACCGGCGAGATCCTGAAGCGCTGCGGTCAGCTCGACTATCTGGTCTGCAACGCCGGCGTCTGCCCTGCCGGCAGCGTTGCGGGCGACTGGGACCAGTGGCGCTACGTGCTGGACGTCAACGTCGACGGCACCCAGAACTGCGTGGCGGCCGCCTGGCCGGCCATGAGTGAGGCCGGCTTCGGCAGCATCGTGCTGGTGAGCTCCATGGCGTTTTACCGAGGCGGCGTGATCGTGGGCAGCGAATACAGCGCTTCAAAGGGCGCGCTCATCGGGATGACCCGCCACCTGGCCCGCAACGGCGGCCCGCTGGGCATTCGGTGCAACGCGGTGGCGCCCGGCATCATCGACACCCCAATGACCGAAGATTTCGACAAACCCGAACTGGAAGATATTCCCCTGCGACGCCTGGGTTCCGCTGAGGACGTCGCTCATCCGATCCGTTTTCTCTGTGGACCGGAGTCGGCATACATGACTGGGACGGTGCTCAACGTGACGGGCGGTATTGTGCTCGCCGCCTGAGGCAACTCTTTTTCCCGCCTGGCCCGTCAAATTCGCCGGATTGAGCTGACCCCGCGACGGACCGTGGCCAGCGCCCTGTTTCTCTGCGGACACCAGCCGGTAGGCTAAGAGATCTCGGGCAGCAGCGGGCACGACCATGATCGAGTTCCAGGTTAACGGGCAGGCCGTTACCTTTTCCGGCGACACCAACACCCCTCTGCTCTGGGTCCTCCGCGACGAGCTCAAACTCACCGGCACCAAATATGGCTGCGGCATCGGCCAGTGCGGTGCGTGTACCGTTCACGTGGACGGTCGGGCGCAACGTTCCTGCATGCTGCCGGCAAACGCAGCGGATGGTCGCGATATCCGCACCATCGAGGGCCTCGCCGGGCCCGAGGATGACCTGCATCCGGTGCAGCAGGCCTGGCTCGAACTGGACGTACCGCAATGTGGCTACTGCCAGGCCGGTCAGATCATGGCCACCGTCGACTTTCTCAGTCGCGTTCCAAAACCCAGCGATGCGGATATCGACGCGCAGCACAGCAATCTGTGCCGCTGCGGTACTTATGTCCGCATCCGCGCCGCCATTCACCGGGCGGCCGAGCTGATGGCGGATTCGGCATGAGCGCCCGCCCCGAACAACACACACCGGAAAACGTCGGCCGCCGAAGTTTTCTCGTCAGTGGTCTGTGCACAACCGGCGCGCTGCTGGTCGGGGTGCCGCTAGGCCGGAGCCAGCTTCAGGCCTCTGAAATCGGGGCAGACGCCACACGGCAAATCGGTTTTTTCATCACCATCAAACCCGACGGCAAAGTGGTCATCGGCAGCAATCAGCCAGAAATCGGCCAGGGCGTGCGCACCGCGCTCCCGATGCTGGTCGCCGAGGAGCTGGACGTTGCCTGGGAAAACGTGTCGGTTACCTCGATGCCCCTGGGCATCGTCAAGACCGAGGACGGCTATACCTGGAAATACGGCGGTCAGGGCGTGGGCGGCAGCACCGGTCTCACGAGCAATTTCGATTTTATGCGCCAGGTGGGCGCGCAGGCGCGGCAGCTTCTGATCCAGGCCGCCGCTCGTCGCCTTAACGTGGAGCCCGAGGCCTGCCACACCGAACCCGGTGTCGTCGTGTGCACCGACCAACAGGTCACTTTGCCCTACGGCGAGCTGGTCGCGGATGCGTCAGCTTTAGCGCTACCCAGCGAAGACGTGCCGCTGAAGGCCAAGGCGGCTTACCAGATCGTGGGCCGTCGGCAGACCAACGTGGGAACGCTCGACATCATCACAGGCAAGGCCCGCTATGGCATCGATACGCAGCGGCCGGACATGCGCTATGCGGTTGTCGCCCGATCGCCGACCCTCAACGGTCGCGTTAAAAAAGTCGACGCGGCTGAGGCGCTGAAAACGCCAGGGGTGCTTAAGGTGGTTCAGCTGGAGGGACCGCAGGTCGGGGAGCCCTACAACATTCTGGCCAGCGGCGTGGCGGTGGTGGCGGAGTCCACCTGGGCCGCGATGCAGGGTCGCGAAGCGCTGCGGATCGATTGGGATGAGGGGCCCAACGCCACCGACAGCACCGATGTTTTTTGGGCGGAAAACCACGAGGCGCTCAAGGGCCAGGGGCAGGTTGTGCTGGACGACGGCGATTTCGATACAGCGATGAAGAGTGCGAGCACGGTACTGACTCGCCGCTACGAGGTGCCGTTCGTTTCGCACGCTCCGCTTGAGCCGCAAAACTGTTTTGCCCACGTCACGGAGCATCGCTGTGAGGTTGTCGCCCCGACACAGTCCCCGGCCGGCGCGTCGCGTGCGGCAGCGGCGGTGACCGGGCTGCCCCGCGAAAACATCCACGTGGAAATCAGCCGCTCAGGCGGCGGCTTCGGGCGGCGCCTCAGCAACGACTACGTCAGCGAAGCCGTCATGATCTCTCAGGAAACCGGCTGGCCCATCAAGCTCCAGTGGACCCGCGAAGACGACATGCAAAACGACTTCTATCGGCCCGCTGGGCTTCACGAGCTCACTGCCGGCATGGATAAGACCGGTGGCGTCACCGCCTGGAGTCAGCGACTGGCGAGCGCCAGTAAGTACTACCGGCGGCCCAACATGCCGGACGAAAATCTCTGGCAGGCCGAGCTCTATGTCGACGACTTTCCGCGCGCAGCGGTCGAGAACCTCCGTCTCGAATACTTTCATCACGCCATCGGCCTCCCGCGCGGCTCCTGGCGAGCCCCGGCCCACACCGCTAACGCCTTTGTCATTCAGAGTTTCATCGACGAGCTGGCCCACGAGTCCGGTCAGGATCCTTTGGCCCTGCGCTTGGCATTGCTGGAGCGAGGCGGCGAGCGCCCGTACAGCAACCACGGCGGCCCCCGGTTCAACCCGGCCCGGCTGGCTAAGCTGACTCGATTTGTGGCCGACCGCATCGGCTATGGTCAATCCCGCCCGGCAGGCCAGGGGGTCGGCATTGCAACCCACTTCACCTTCGGCGGCTATGCCGCCCACGCCATAGAAGTAGCCGTCGACGCCGACGGCGGCCTGGAGCTAAGGCGCATTGTTGCCGCGATCGACTGCGGCCTGGCGGTGCATCCGAGCGCGGTGGAAGCCCAGCTGCAGGGCGGCACCATCGACGGCATTAGTACGGCGCTCGGGCTGGAGATTACGGTTCGAGACGGCCGGGTGCAGCAAACCAATTTTGACGCCTACCCGCTCGCGAAAATTGCGACATTCCCGGTGAATTTTGAGAGCCACATCCTCCCGTTCGACGATACGCCGACGGGCGTTGGTGAGATGGGCATTCCGTCCGCTGCGCCGGCATTAACCAACGCGATCTACGCCGCCAGCGGCGTGCGCATTCGTCAGCTGCCAATCGGGGATCAGCTGGTCCGGGCGCGGCCAGCCTGATTGCGCCTATCCGGCGTGGGCTAGTCCTAGAACCGGTTGTGTAGGGCTGATGACCATCTGAAGACGTCCTGCTGGCGCGGTGTATGGCAACGCCCTATTGCGTTGTGACGCGCAGGTTAACCGTGGACTTCCCTTACTCGGCTAGTCACCGGGTACGGCGAGCCGAGTTTTCGATCACTGCCGGGCTTCCAATCCGGCGGAGCAATTTAAGGTGTGATGATATGCCGGTGGATCAAACAGTGCCGGTGACTCCAACCTTCACGCCGAGCATCCGGCCCAGCAGAAACAGCACGCCGTAGGCGACCATCGAAACAACCAGCCCGAGAAGCGAGGGAATCACCCACTCCAGTCCGGGAATCTCAAAGCCCTGGCTCGACGCAAACGCGGTGCCGGCACCCACCGCATACGCAACGATCGCGACCGGATTCCACTTGGGTAGTCGGTGCATGGCGTCAGGGTTGTAGCCCCGCTTGCTGACCAGATAGTAGTCGACAATGACCGGCCCGATCAGGGGCGGCACCAGCGCAGCCAGCAGATTGATCCAATCCAGAAAATACTGATAGATCCCGAGCCCAAGGATGGTGCCCAGAAGCCCGCAGATCACCGTGGTCACCCGCTGCGGGCGGCGCAGAAGGCTGGCCGTCTGCACCGCCGGCAGGTAAAGGTTTGCGTCACCGGTGGTCCAGAGCGCCAGGCTCATGGCAATCAGCCCAAGGCCGCCGATGATGGCACCCTGCTGCAGCATATAGGTGGTGAACTCATAGGTGCCGGCAACAATCCCGCCCATGGATCCGATGATCTGCAGGAACCACTGGGAGACGATCAGAACGATAAACGGGATAGCCAGGGCGACCCAGGCCTTCTTCGCGAAGCGGGTGTACTCCGCCATCACGATAGCGCCGACAATCCAGGATCCAACCACCAGATTGATCGCGTTTTTCAGGGTCAGCGGCTCCTGCGCGGATTTTTCCTCAGACAGGGCCAGAAACTCCGGCCAGCCGCCTACCTGATCGATGTTGAACCAGGCGGCATAGACGCCAACACCCACCAGCACCAGCACCGACGGCATGCTGACCTTCTCCAGTGCCGACACGCCAAAACAAGTGGTGGCGGTATAGAGCAAACCTGCGAACAGGGCGACCGCATAAAACGTTGGGCTGTCGAAAGACTGGGCCCAGGCAAAGCCAAAGGCGCCCACCACTATCCCCTGCCACCCGATGGTCAGCAGCGCGATGAACAGAACCGGCAGGTAGGCGCCGATGTTGCCGTATGTGAATCGGTAAAGCAGGCCGCTGTTGCAGGCGGTTTTGTAGCCGATGTAGCCGACAAGTGCCCCGATCACAAAATTCATGAAGTTGCCCAGAAACGAAGCAACAATCAGGTCCGGCCAGAACGGCAGGCCTTGACCCAAAGCGCCACCGGTGAGGAGCCCGGTGACCAGAAAACCCCAGCCAAACGCCAGGGTCAGTAGCGGCAGCGTGGCGCGCCGCTGCGAGGGTTTCAGGGGTTCATGTGGATTATCGGCGCTATTGGAGGCCTCCGCCTCGTCCAGCGTCCACCATTTTTTCAGTCCGCTGGACATGGTTCACCCCCGAGCAGTGTATTTGATTCTGTGCCTCAGCCGCAGCAGTACGACGCTGACCGGGCTTTGAACGATCGAACAGCGTAAAACAAATCAGGCCGGGGGAGATTGCAAATTGCGCATGGTCGAATGCGGCGAGGTCATTCGTGAAAGGCTGGGCTGGCCGGGGAAAGCGCCACAGTCGGACGGGCCAGACCGAGCAGACAGCGCGAGCGGTTTAGCGGGTTGTGTGGTTCGATGGACGATCGACGGGGACCCCGAGGGGCGCTTCGTCGATCGTGATCTGCGCGCTTCAGGCCGCGCGCGTTTGATCCTGAGCCGCGGTCTCAGCCGGCTCTTCATCCTTGGGCTGTGCCTCGAGCGTACGCAGCACCGTCGACAGCAGGCGCTCCCGATCGGACGCCAGGTGAGCCTCGTCGCCCTCGGTCGGCTCCCAGGACTCGACCGCGTCACCCACCGGCAGGTTGTGCTGTTCCAGGACTCGCTCCATAGCGTACTGGCGCTCGCGAAGCGTGGAGACCTCAGCGGTCAGCTCCAGCACCATGCTCAGGAGTTCGTCGACACCTTCGGCTGCAAAAAACCGGTTTCTACGGCCCTTGGCCATGCGGGGAATGATTCGCGTGCTTGAGTCTTTCATGCGGTTTCTCCAGCTTTGAAGGCGCCGAACCCGTACCACCGGGTGCCTTTGGGATTCATGCGGCCAGTCGAGTTGTCAAAAACCGCCGGTTTGTGAACTGACTCGCTGAACTCTTCCTCGCCGATAAACGTGTATCTCGGCAGGGTGACTTCGATGCAGTCGTTTGCTTGAAAGCCTGCACCGACGCAAAGCGACTGGTAATCCTGGTCTCGGAACGGCTTGTAGTGAGGCTCGTTGTTGTAATAGGTGTCCCAATCGAGGTGGAAACTCTGGTAAGCCTCGGTCCGAGCGTTCGGCGGCAGCTCCATGTTGATCAGCAATCCGCCCGGTCGCAGGACGCGATGGGCCTCTGCGAAAAACGCCTTGATGTCCTTGAGCGGCAGCTCGTGGAGGAACATCGAGGAGAACACCACGTCGAAGCTGTTGTCCTCGAATGCCATGTTGGTGGCGCTCATCTGGTGGAAGTGCACCGGGATTTCCAGGGCCTGCGCGCGGGCATGTGCGTAGCGCAGCAGCCCCGGGCCCACGTCGATTGCGTGCATTTCGGCGTCCGGGAAGGTCGTCTTCCACGGCAACGTGTTGTGACCCACGGTGCAGCCGCAGTCGAGGATCTTGGTCGGCTTGAAGTCGGGATAACGCAGCCGCACAAAATTCGACATGGTCATGCCGATGTCGTTCATGTCCTCACCGAATTGACGGAAGGCAAAAACGCGGGTGGCGCTGTCGTAGATGGCGCCCGCTGACACGTCGTCATCACCCCACTCCGCATGGAAACTGCCGGGCGCGAGATGAACGTCCAATCGGGTCACGTTCTCCGGTACCTGGAAGTTGGAATCCAGCGTCAGGCTGCCGCCAACCCCGTTTGAGTCACCGGCCAGCTCGGTTGCGCGATCCGCCAGCGTCTCCATGTCTCGTTCCACGGCAGGAATCACCGAGGCGAAGACCATTTCCTGCGCGCAGCTGCGAACGCTGGAAAAGAAGTGGAAGTCGCGCTCCCGCTTCATCACCGACCGCACCTCTTGGCCGTCAGCCGGCGGCCGGCCGTGAGCGCGCTGGAAGGCGGGCTGCACAACCTCGTCGTAGTGCTCTCGCATCCGTCGCGCCTGAGTGCCGAGCACGTGTGCGCGGAGACTCGAGGTGAACGATTTTCTCGCTTTCTCGTCTCGGGTGAAGCGAGGCCTAATGGCGTCGGGTGTTGCTTGTGACATGAAGGACTACCGTCTCAAAATCGAAAAGGGAAGATATTTTTTTGTATATTGATTGTCAAACACAAAAATTATTTGTATTTTGACCAGGGCCTAATCAGATCACAAAGCGCGTGAAGACCTTATGGAGTTGAAGCAGTTAGCCCGTTTTCTGGCGGTTATGGACCGAGGGTCCCTCGCCGGTGCCGCGCGCAACCTCGGACTCACGCAGCAGGCCATCAGCGCCAGCATCGCTCGCCTCGAGCAGGACCTCAACGTCTCACTCTTCGACCGCGGGCCCGGGGGCACCACCAACCTGACCCAGTTCGGTGAGGCGCTGTTGCCGTTTGCGCGCTCCCAGCTCGCGGCGGACGAACGGGCCCGGGCAGCGGTAGCGGCCATCGCTGAGGCGGATGTTGGAACGGTCACCGTGGGAATCGGTGAGACGTTTGCCGGCGATATTGTTGCGGACGCGCTTATCAAACTCCACAAAACCCGCCCCCAGCTTCGGATCAATCTGGTTGAGGGCTATTCAGAGCTACTGCTGAAACGCTTCTATCAGGGCGACTTCGACTTTGTGGCGGTTGCCGTCAACGATTACTCGCTGCGCGCGGGCTATCGCGCTGAGCCGATCTATACCACCAACGATATCGTCGCGTGCCGACCCGGACATCCGCTTTCCCGCAAAACCAGCCTGACGCTGGCCGATCTGCAGGGTTACGGCTGGCTGGTGCCCTATTCTCGGCCCTCCGACACGGACGTCATTATCGATGCTTTTCTGCAGGAAGGGCTAACACCGCCAGAGCAGTTTGTCGGTTCGGATGCTTACCGAGTCGGCATGAAGATCCTGGCCCGAAGCGATCTCTTGCTCATGACCTCGCCGGCGCTGGTAGCCAACCGGTTTATCAACAACGCTTTTACGATCCTGCCGATTGATCGACCCACCATTCGGCGCAAAGCCAGCCTGGTGCTCGACGGCAGCCGGCCGCTCACCCCCGCCGCACAAACCCTGCTGGATAACGTGCGGGCTGCGGTGAGCGGCGCGAAGTTTGTCACCGACCAGCACAGCACCACAGCCTGAGCTGGCGCCTACGACGCCGCGTTGCACGCGGAGCGAACCGTGCCATCGACTTTTCCGATAACTGGTTGCATCGACTGGCGTAACACCCCGGTTTCCAGTCGTGGTAACGTCAGCGACAGATGCAGTGACTGTGAAGAGCGCCGTCCTGCAGCCTCCCTCAGCAGCACAGGATTGGAGCGATGACAGAACACAGTGGTGGGCTTACACGGCGGCAGGCGCTCCTCGGCGCGGCCGGCCTCGCGATGTTTGGCACCCTGCCCGGGGTCACGCAGGCGGCAGCTCAGCGCTCCTTTGCGCCTCAGTTCAAAGATCCGGTGGACGCGCTGCGGGCGCACGTGAAGCTGGTGGGCAGCCTGGGCACAGAGACGGTCATCTCCTTTTATCGCCTGAACATCTAT
Source organism: Pseudomonadota bacterium (assembly GCA_039033415.1). Lineage (NCBI taxonomy): Bacteria > Pseudomonadati > Pseudomonadota > Pseudomonadota bacterium. Next base: position 98,367 of record JBCCCR010000028.1, read on the forward strand.
GCCGACCTGCACGACGGCAACTTCATCCCGATGTTCACCATGAACAACCTGCTGGTGGATAAGTGGGAGGCCAGGGCCAACAACACCCATCAAATGACCAAGTATGAGGCGGGTTACTACTCGGAGATCGACGGCTACGAGCCGTTGACCGAGCACCCGCATCTTCTGACCAAGAAACCGGTTCGAATCCGCAACTTTCGGCTGGGACCCGTGCCTCGAGGATATACGCCGGAGAAGTATCTCGTCATGGGCTACAACCCAAACCCCCTGCCGCTTGAGGTGATCGGCGACCGGGTCTTTCTGGCGACGCAGTCGATCGAGTCCTCGCCGGATTTTGTTGACCCCAGCAAAACGCGATACACCAACTCCTTCATGACCTACTCGGCGACGCTCGCTGACATGCAGGACGACAGCATGGCCTCAGCCCCGGTACACGCCCAGCTGCAGAATAAGAACGAGTGGCAGCCCTACATGAATATGGGGGATCAGGCCGGGGGTACCATCGCGCGCGGCTTCGGCTGCAAGGTCGCCGGTTTTTTTTCATGCGAACCCTAAGTTCGTGGTGCATCTATCTCTGGTGATCATACGCTGGCCATGTACCATGTTGTAACGGTGACTCTTTCTTCAAAAGAAGGTAGTGTCTGCAGGATTCGTTCCGAACAGCTGCAACGGCTGCGCTGTTATATGCTATCGCGCTTCGTACTTACAGTCGTCGCTTTCGTACCCCCTTGTATTTTGTGCTCCCAGTTGGGAAACTTTGCACCGCTTGAGGGCGCAAGCAACCCCCCCTTTCCCCCCTCCACCCGCCTTTCGCAATACTGCTGTGGGACGTACCCGGAGCAGAGAAGAACCATTGTACCAAGGACAGGAGTGTGTATTTCTCTGTTGCAATCTTGTTGTCAAGGCCACGCGTCTGGCCGAAAAAATAACTTGGTCAAAGTTGGTCGGGTTGCGGCCTTGGGGCCTCGCGCACGTGCCGTTCGTAGAAAGAGCTGCCACAAAAAATTAAAAAGTCACAACCGCCTCAGCTTTGTTTCTGGACCGCACCCCTCACCCGTTACCTCTGGTTCGTGATGCTCACAGGTGTATTTTGCCCTCACCTTTCCAACCCAACCTCTGCAGTCCGCCTCCAAGCCCCACACTGCTGTATCGCATTCACTTCTTGAAATCGGACCTTAAAATTCCCG
>JBCCCR010000029.1 GCA_039033415.1 Pseudomonadota bacterium
CCCCCCCCCCATCCGCCCCAAATTTGGGGCTCTTCGTGGGGGCCCCGCCCCCCCCCCCCCCCCCCTGACTCTGACCCCAAATATCCAAATATCGTTAGAAGCCGTAGTTGACGGTCAGCCCGTAGGTTCGCGGCGCGCCCCAGACGCCGACCACGCCGGGCCCGATGACGTAGCTGTGGGAGATGTAGTCGTCGTCGGTCAGATTCTGACCCCACAGCGCGACGTCCCAGGTGCCGCTGGGGGAGGTCCAGCCGATCCGGGCGTCCAGCAGGCTGAACTCTTCAACCCGGGTGCGCTGATCGATGTAGTCGTTGATCTGGTCATCCGTGTGGCTAAACTGCAGCCGGAAGTTCCAGTCGCCGTTGTCGGTCGGCAGCTCGTAGTTGGCGACCAGGTTGTAGGACAGGTCCGGCGCCTGGCGCAGGTCTGATCCCGACACGTCGGTGTTGTTGATGATGATGTCGTTCACCTCGGTGTCGAGCACCGCGACATTGCCGGAGAAGCTGAGAAATTCGCTCGCGTTCCAGATGAGTTCGGCTTCCATCCCTAGGATGTCAGCACTACCAATGTTGGTGGTGATGAACGTGCCGAAGTCGGAGCCGGGAACCGGGCCGAAGCGAACGACCTGAAGGTCCTCGTAGTCGGTGTAGAAGGCGGTTGCGTTGAAGCGCAGCGTGTTGTCGAGCAGGTCGCCCTTATAGCCGATTTCGTAGTTGAGCGCGGTTTCCTGATCGACCGGCCGGATTGCCGCTGAGGCGATACCCTGGGAGCCGCCAAAGCCGCCGCTCTTGTACCCGCGCGAGATTGAACCGAAAACCATCGAGTCATTGTTGAGGTCGTACTGCAGCGCCACCTTCGGCGAAAAATCGCTCCAGTCGTCGCTGGCGCTCACGTCGAAAGATTCCGCGATGATGCTGAGGCTACCGCCGACGCCCTGACAGAACGGCGAGTTTTCAAACGGCGTACCCGTCCGGTCTCCCCCACAGTTGACCGAGTTGGCCCGGTAGTCTTTCTCATCGTAAGTAAAGCGGGCGCCGAAGGTCAGACGCAGTCGATCGCTGAAGTCGTAGGTTCCCTGCGCGTAGACGGCGTAGCTGGTGGTCTCGTTGAAAGAACCGGCGACCTCGTTGCCGATAATGTTTTGACTGCCGCGATCGAGCTGGCGGAAAGGTACGTTGGGGTCGGGGGTGCCGGCAGCGGTGATCTTAAACTGCTCGATCCGATCTGTGTCTTCCTGCAGGTAGTAAAAGCCGGCGGTGTAGTTGAAAGCGCCGTCGAGGTTCGAGGTCCAGCGAAATTCCTGGGAGAAGGTGTCAATGTCCTCAACGATATCGTCGATGACCTCGTCAAACGGTAATCCCAGCACGCCCAGCGGTGCGCCAACGGAAGCCATTTCCCAGTCGGTCTCAGCACGTCGAATGGCGGTGATGGAGGTCAGCGTTCCCTTGGCGTAGTCGATGTCACCCTGCAGGCTGATGCCGCTGGCTTCCCGCTTGGAAAAGCCGTCCGCCGGGGCGGCGTTCTGACGCACGTCGTTGACGCCGTTCGCGGCTGCAATTGGGATCAGCGGCGCGTTGTTGTCGATGGGCGTGCGGCCCATGTCTTCGCGGTCGTCGTCCATCCAGTCGGCTGACAGCAGCCATTCCGACCTTTCACCGGTCCACAGCAGCTGGCCGCGCAGCGAGGTCTGGTCTTCGTCCTGCTGATCTTTGTTGAGGATCACGTTGCGCACGAAGCCGTCGTGTTCCCGATGATTGATCGTGAACTTGCCTGACAGATTTTCGCTCAAGGCGCCGGTCACAAATCCCTGGTAGCGCAGGATGCCCTGATTACCGGCGGTGACGCCGATCTTGCCGCCAAATTCTTCTTCGGGCTTGGAGGAAATCACGTTGATGGCGCCACCGATGGAGTTGCGGCCGAACAGCGTGCCCTGGGGACCGCGCAGCACTTCGATCCGCTCAAGGTCAAACATGTCGAAGTTGATGCTGGCCAGACGGCCGATGTAGACGCCGTCGAGAAATAGGGAAACCGAGTTATCCAGGCCTGCCCCGTCGTCGACGGAGCTGATGCCGCGCATGGAGATGAGCGCCTGACCCGGCGCAAATTCCGCGTAGGCCATCCCCGGCACGTTCACCGCGATGCTGGCCGCGTCAAAGATGTTGGCCTGCTCCAGCTCAATGCTGCTGAGGGCGCTGACGGTCACCGGAATGGACTGCAGGTTCTCCGCCCGATGCTGCGCTGTCACCACCACTTCTTCGAGCGCCTGCGCGTTGACGCCGCCGTGGGCAAGGGCGCCGGCGATCAGGGTTGCCAGCAGCTTGGGTTTGTTCACGGACATCGATAAGTCTCCCTCGTGTGGAATTATTTGATGAACATGATACACAAATTTAACGAATTTCAAACATTTTGTATCACGTTAGCATCGACGTCACCCGAGGTTCCGATCCTATGATCCGTTCTGCCCTACTCGGAACCCGACGAGCGCAAAATGGCCTCGAGCCGCAGCGCCACGTTCAGGAGCGCCGCGTCAGTGCCGGGTGCGCCGTCGATTTCCAGACCCACGGGCAGACCGTTACTCGCATCGCCAGCGTAAAAGCTGACGCCCGGCAGGCCGGCGAGGCTGGCTGGATCGGTGTTGCGAATGTAGCTGGGAAACGTTGGCACCGATGCGCCATTCAGCTCGACCGTCTCCAGACTGCCATCAATCGGTCGGGCGGTCAGCATGGTGGTCGGGAAAATCACGGCGTCGAGCTGCTGGTCTGCAAACAGCGCCGCAAACTGGCGCTGCATCTGTCCGATGGTGGCCAGCGCGCCCTGATAATCCGCCTCCGAGACCGGAGGTTGCTCGCCGGCAACCGCCCCCAAGATCCCCTTGACGTCCGGGCTGGCGACCTGTTGGGCCAGCCCGCTGAGCGTCAGACCGGTTTGGAAGCGCGCCAGATAGGTTGTGAGATCTTCCCGGGCCTCGTAGAGCGCGATCGGAAATCCTGCGCCGACCTGCTCGCCAAGCTCGGGGAAGCTGACTTCAACCAGCTGCACGCCGGCTGACCGCAGGCGACCAAGCGCATCGGTCACCACCGATGCGGTTCCCGCTTCGAGGCCGGAATAGTAGTACTCGGAAATGATGCCGAGGCGAATCGTTCCGGCTTCGGGAACATCCAAGCCGGCGGCGTCTGAGCCGGTCTGGCCGGTAATGGCCCGGTCCAGCAGCGCCAGGTCAGCGACGTTGCCCGCCATGACGCCCACCGTATCTCGGGTGTGGGAGATAGGCGTCACCCGATCAGACGGATACCGGCCAGGTGACGGTCGGAATCCGGCGGTGCCGGTCAGGGCTGCCGGGATTCGCACGGAGCCACCGGTGTCCGTGCCCAGCCCGGCCGGCGCAAGGCCCGCCGCAATGGCCGCGGCCGTGCCGCCGCTGCTACCGCCCGGAAACAGCGCGCGGTCACGAGGATTGCCAACCGCCCCAAAAGCGGTGTTGCTGGACGTAATGCCAAACGCGAGCTCGTGCAGGTTGGTCTTGCCGAGAATGATGGCACCGGCAGCCTGCAGCGCGACAACCGTCTCATTGGATTCGCGTGGTTCAAAATTCTGCAGTCCAGGAGTGCCCGCCGTGTTGGTCATCCCAGCGACGTGGATGTTGTCCTTCACCACCAGCGGAATCCCGTGGAGCGGCCCCATCACCTCGCCGCGGGCGCGCTGCTCGTCGCGTTGCCTGGCGATCACGGCAACCTCCGGATTGATGGATATAAACGCGTTGAGTTCCGCCTGCTGGTCGATTCGATTCAGCAGTTCGTTGACCAGCGTTTCGCTGGTGAGCGTGCCTTCCTGAAGCATCGTCGATACCGTGTTGAGATCGGGCATGGCCGGAACTTCAGCCGTTTTCTGAGGGCCGGACGCGCACCCGACAAGCAGCAGCAAACCTGCCAGACTGCAAAACGAAAGCTTCATCAGACGCTCCTTTTTGGTTTTTCTTCAGGCCTCAGGGCCGAGGTCATTTATCACGATTTTTCCCCGGCGGGCAAACGTGGCAGATTGAGGGTCCGGCGGTCGCGCCGCACTTTTTGAACTGATAGGGGAATGTGCATTCCATGGAGACACTCGAGCTGGCGCGCGCCTGTGCCGACAAAATGCTGGCTGACGATCGCGCCAGCCGTGCTTTGGGTATGAACGTCTCAATCCCGGCTCAGGGCGAGGCGGTTGTGACCATGACCGTCCGGGCGGACATGGTTAACGGGCATGATATCTGTCACGGCGGCTACATCTTTACGCTCGCCGATTCAGCGTTTGCTTTCGCCTGCAACGGCTACAACCAGGTGACCGTCGCCGCTGGTGCGGCAATCGATTTTGTGCGCCCAGGCAAGCTCGGTGATGAATTGACGGCCACCGCGTTGGAGGGGCATCGGGGTCGCCGATCGGGGTTTTACGATGTGACCGTGACCAACCAGGATCAAAAGCTGGTCGCTCGCTTCCACGGCCGTTCAGCGACCGTTGGGCCAGAGCTCATTAAAGCCCCGAACTGAGTGCCCGCGCCGCCGCGTCTGTATCTAGTTGCGTCGCTGATACCCGAGGGTCGTTTCCGACCGCTTCTGCTCTTCGATATCCGCCTCGTAATACCAGGTGCGTTTGCGGCCGAAGCGATGATACATCTCGAACTGATCTTCGTAGTGGGGCGAGCGCTTTCCGTCGGGGTCGATAAACCCTGACTGACCCGGCGGCGTCACTTCCCATCCCTCGATGGCTCCCGGGCGCAGCACAATCATGTTGTTTTCGGTGCCTCGGTTCTGCTCGATGGGGGCGGTCATCAGCTCCTGGTCCAGCGCCTGAGGAATGCCGAGAAAATTTTTGGGCGCAAAAGGTCTGGGAGCCGTGGCTAGTCGGGGTTGTTCCCGGCTTGCAGCAATGGCCTCCGCGAAGGCGATCCGGACCACCGCGTCGACGCCAGCGCCGTTAAAAAGGTCGTAACCAGCGCGGCCGTCAGCCGCTTCGACGATCGCTTTCAGGCCCGCCGGCAGATTGGTTCCCGCGGCCGTCGGCGCCTGCGAGGTGGGGTAGCCGGTGGCCGCATAGAACGGCCAGACTTCTCCAAGATCGTCTCTCAGAACCTGTTCAATAAGCGCCGCCACAAAACGGCGGAACAGGGCCGTCGCAGGCTGGTCATAGAATCCGTCAGCGTCCTTATCAACCGACAGCTGATTCCACCGCTCCAGCATTCGGTACGCATCGAGCATAGACTCATCGTCGGTCTCCGCCAGCGCTCCTTGCAGCAAGGGGAGCAGATAAGGGGCGTATACGTCGGCGTAGGAGCTACCCGTCAGCAGATCCCAGGCGGCGTCCGGCGTGATCCGGTCCATGGCCGCCAGCGCGTCATTCAGGTAGTCCACCCGATCCGCTCGAGACCAGGAGTAGAAAAAGAAGTCCGGGTTCATGACGCCTTCCCCGGGTTTGTTGTTCCAGTTCGCCAGAAACCCGGTGCCGGGATTAAGGACATGGGGATTGGCCCGGTCGATCGACTGGCGCCCCTCCCAGTCCATATCGCCGCCGCCCGATACGGGCAGTCGGTTATCGTGACCCGGCCGGCGACGCGGATACTTGCCACCGTGGAAGTAGCCGATGTTGCCCGCGACGTCCGCGAAGTACATGTTGACGTTGATCGCGGAGCGGGCGGCTTCCGTTTTCCACTCGTTCCAGTCGCCGGCCCAGGTGGCGCGCAGCCACGCGAGCAGCGTCGCCAGCTCCTCGCCGTCCCAGGCGCGCTTTTTGGCGTAGGCAACACCGGCCGCTTCGTCCATTTTGACAATCGGGCCGTGGACCGACCGCAGCAGTTCGACCGATACCGGCTCACCGTCCTTGATCAAAAATCGTTCGATCCGGCGCTCGAAGTCAACGGTTTCACCGCGATAGACATATTGTCCGGCGTCTTCGGGATTCAGCTGCTCGACAAATACATCGACGATATCGCTGGCACCCCAGGTGCTGCCCCAGGCGATCCGGTCGTTGTGGCCAAACATGATCATGGGATAGGCAAAAGGGGTGTTGCCCACAACCGCCCGGTCCGGACCATGCAGTCCCACCGAATAGACGTATGCCGGGTTAAACCAGCCAAACTGAGGCCCGTTCACCAAAATCGCCTCGGCGCCCATGGCCTTGGCGCGGCCGACCAGGTAGACGTTGCTAAAGCCGGCGGTTGCCGGTGTGGGCGTCAGCGCGGCGAGCTCCAGCGCCGCTGCCGGCGATGCCGCAGAGTCCGCCAGCGAATCGTACGCCGGCCGTGACCAGTCGGCTGACGGGATGGTCGTCGGCGCGTTCTCGGTGAAGCGAGGGTTCAGTAGATCGAACAGTTTGCGGCCCGCAAGCTCACCGTGCCGAGAAATAAGCTCCGCGAGGATGGCGGCGTTTTCCAGCTCCGTATTGAAGTCGCCATAGCGGTTGTTCATGGTGCCGATGAAGATCATGGCGACGTCGTAAGGCGTCCAGGGGCCCGGGCGGAATCCCAGCTGCTTAAACTGCAGCGGCAGCAGCGTTGCCGGCGTATCGACGATCGTTTCGATCCAGCGGTTAAGCCCATCGGCAAAGCCGGTAAAAATGGCCATGTCCTGGGGCTTTAGTTCAGCGAGCTGCCGCCTGATCGAGGTGGGGCTGAAGAGCCTGCGGGTGTCGATGTCGTAGTCCAGGTAAGCCTTGCCGAGAACCTCAGCGACGAGACCCTGCGTGCTGCGCCGGGCCATCTCCATCTGGAACAGCCGATCCTGGGCGACCGCGTAGCCATAGCCCAGATAGAGTCCGTAGCGGTCGTCGGAAAAGATGTGGGGTACGCCGTAACCGTCGCGAACGATCCGCACGACTGCATCGCTTTCGGTGGTCTCGATCTCCCGCGCGCACCCCGTAAGAACGACTGTCAGGGCTGCGACCATGATGGCCATGCTGGCTATACGCACGTGTATTTCTCCGCTCCCAGGCGCAGAACTATAACCTACGCCAGGTCGTCGACCCCGACAGTCATCTAAGGTTCGCCTCGATGCCGCCGATGATTAGTGAGTGTGGTGTGGTCAGCTCGAGACAGGACACGGAACCGGCTGCGGTGCCTATGCTAGGGTCGACCATGCGGCGACCTGGGGGAAGGACGTTTTGACAACAAGACTTAATAAACCTGCTGAAAGGTGCGCCCCGATTCGGGAACGGCGGGCCGTGATTGTTGGTCTGACCGTCTTGCTGCTCGGGTCAGTTGCAGTTGCTAATGGCAGCGAGCGGACTGTCGATCTGCCACCCAAGTCTGTCGCTTCCACGATAAAGGGTTCAATCGACTCTCAGCCGCCTGACGTACTATCTTTTTCCCGGCTGTCGCCGCTCGACGAAAATACCGACGAGGACACGCTCGTTTTTCAGGCGGTTTTTGATGAGGATATTCAGCTCCCAAGTCCCACCGATTTTGCCGTCGACGGCGCAACAACGGCGCTGGTCAGTACCATCTTTCCGGTTTCCGGTGCGGTCTATGATGTGGTGGTCGCCGGCGGCGACCTGGCTTTTTTTGATGGGCCGGTTGGGCTGAACCTCAGCGCCGGTCAGGCGATTGTTGACCTTGCGGGCAACGCGCTGCCGGCGGTTGAGCCGCCGATTGACGAGAGTTATCTCGTCGCCAACGAGCTGACCGTGACGGTGGAACAGGCGATCTCGCAGCCCGACCCGGCTCGGCTGGTGCCGATCAGCTTCCGAGCTACCTTCAGCGAGCCGGTGACCGGGCTGGAGAGCTCTGACGTGATGCTTGGCGGTACGGCCGGCGCCACCAACGTTTCGGTATCCGGCAGCGGCACCACTTACAACCTGGCGGTCAGCGGTATGACCGGTGAGGGGACGGTGATCGTTTCGCTGCCAGCCGGCGCCGCGCAGGACGGCGGCGGCAACCCGAGTTTGGCGTCGACCAGCGTCGACAACACCGTGACCTTTGACGCCGTGCGGCCGACGCTGCTGTCGTTTCTTCGCCAGGACCCGCCTGGGCCGCTCACCGACGCGGATGTCCTCACTTTTCGCGCGGTCTTCGACGAGGACATCGTTCCGCCAAGCGCCGCGGATTTTGCCGTCAGCGGCGGCACGCTGGCGCAGGTGAATGGGGTTGTCGCGGTGAGCGCCGCCGTATACGAGCTGACGGTCAGCGGCGGTGACCTCGCCAGCTTTAATGGGCCGGTGGGCCTCGATTTGCGCGCCGCGCAGTCGATTGTGGATCCGGCTGGCAACACGCTGCCAACGGTCGAGCCATCGGAGGACGAGAGTTTTGTGGTCAGCAATCCAGGTCCCGAGGCGGATCTGTCGATCAGCAAGACTGACGGAAAAGAGAGCGTTGCGCTCGGTGGGATGCTCGACTACGTGTTGACGGTCCAGAACAGCGGTCCGGCGTCCGTCAGCGGCGCACGGGTGCAGGACCAGATACCGGCCGAGCTGGTTGGTGCAAGCTGGGTTTGCAGCCCCGGTCAGGGGGCGAGCTGTGGCGCAACGGGGAGCGGGGATATCGACGATCTGGTAGACCTGCTGGCCGGGAGTCAGGTGGTTTATACGCTGTCGGTCACGGTCGACGCTCCGGTGCAGACGGTCATCGAGAATCGCGCCAGCGTGCAGCCGCCGCTCGGCACAGCCGACCCGACGCTTGCTGACAACGAAGCGCAGGACTTGACGACCGTCCAGGAGCTTCTCTTCGCCGATGGCTTCGAACAGCCGCCCGATCTTAATCAGAAGGCCCGCGTGAATTGGATGCCGCGGCTGTTGCTGGGTGACCCACGGAAGGATGATCTATTGCTTCACCAGCGCAGCGCGCTGGGCGTCGAGATTCGGGAGAGCCACCGAGACGGATCGGGGATTTGGATCCCCGGGCCCTGGGAAGACCCCTAGCCGCTGGGGATGACCTGATTCCACGGCCGGCCGATCACTGGTGATCGTCGCCTGATGCGGCGACAATACGGGCCCTTTTCGGCTCGACGGTAACAACCGCTTATGGATCCCTTAACCCAGGGCACGCTCGGTGCCCTGGCGGCGCAGTCCGCGTCCAGCAAAGCTGACCTTGGCAAAGCGGCGCTGATCGGCGGTCTCGCGGCGATGACGCCCGACCTGGACGTGCTAATTCGGTCGTCCACCGATCCGGTCCTGGCGCTGGAATATCACCGGCACTTTACCCATTCACTGTTTTATATCCCGCTTGGCGGCCTGCTGGCCGGCCTGCTGCTGCACGGCACCCTGGGCCGACGGTGGGGCCTGTCGATGAAGCTCACGCTGGCTTTCAGCATGCTCGGGATTGCAACCCACGGCCTGCTGGATTTGTGTACGAGCTATGGGACGTCGCTGCTGTGGCCGGTGTCCGATCTGCGGTTGTCGCTGGATCTGGTCTCCATCATCGATCCGCTGGTGACCCTGCCGCTGCTGCTGGCGGTGGCGCTGGCTCGCTGGCGCCGGAGTCCGCGCCTGGCTTGGGTTGGCTTGCTGTGGCTATTTGCTTACCTGTTTCTGGGCGGTCTCCAGCAGCAGCGTGCCGAATCGGAAATGCGGGCGATTGCCGAGGCTCGCGGTCACGAGCCCAATCATCTGAGAGCCATGCCGAGTCTGGGTAATCTGCTGGTCTGGCGAACGGTCTACGAGTCTGGCGGCGCCTTTCACGTGGACGCTGTCGGCGTAGGGCTTGGGGCGGGTCAACACTTTCCGGGAGCGTCCGCCGAGGTCGCGGATCTGCGCCGCAGCTGGGAGATACTCCCCGAGGGGTCTCAGCAGCTCATCGACGCGCAGCGATTTGCCCGCTTCAGCCAGGGTTACATCAATTTTGTGCCTGGCAGCGGCCGGCTGAAGATCGGCGACATCCGCTATGCGCCGATCCCCGATGAGCTTGAGCCGCTGTGGGGGATCACGCTGGCGCCGGTGCCCGACCCGACAGCGCACGTCGAGGTGTTTATGCCTTATGAGCGGGATATCGGGTCGCTGGCCAGGCTCTGGGCAATGGTCAAACAGACTGCTAACGCGGAGTAACACGCATGAATATCGAGAACAAAGTCGCTGTGGTCACCGGCGGCGCATCAGGTCTTGGCGAAGCAACCGTGCGGCGGTATGCGGAAGCGGGAGCGAAAGTGGCGATCTTCGACCTCAATCAGGAAGCCGGCCAGGCCCTGGCTGACGAGCTGGGAGACGCGGCAGTCTTTTGCGCGGTGGACGTTGTTGACGAAGCCAGCGCAACGCAGGGCGTCGAGCACACGCTGGCGAGCTTTGGACAGATCCACATCTGCAATAACTTCGCCGGGATCAGCCCCGGCTGCAAAACGGTGGGCCGAGACCACGTCCCGCATCCGCTGGAAAAGTTTCGGCAAACTATCGATATCAACTTGATTGGCACGTTTAACGTCCTGCGCCTGTGCGCCTCACAGATGTCGAAACAGGATTCGGTCACCGATTCCGGCACCCGCGGTGTCATCATCAACACCGGCTCGATCGCTGGCTATGAGGGGCAGATTGGTCAGGCGGCCTACGCGGCTTCCAAGGGCGCCATTATCGGGATGACGCTGTGCCTGGCCAGAGACCTCGCTCAGTACGGGATCCGCGTCAATACGATTGTGCCCGGCCTGATCCACACGCCGTTGTTTGAATCCTTTCCGGATCCGGTCGTGGAGTCGCTGGAAGCCAGCGTTCTGTATCCCAAGCGGCTTGGCAAGCCGCAGGAAATCGCTCACCTTTCGCAATACATCGTGGAAAACGACTACACCAACGGCGAGTGCATCCGGATGGATGGCGGCCTGCGCATGCAGCCCCGCTGACGGGCCCAGCCGCGCAGGCTTAGATCAAACACTCTCGTTTGGGTCAGCCACCGCCGCCAGTTATGCTTGCGCCATGAGGGGATTGTCGACGTTATGGCTGGTGCTCACGCTGGCCATCTGGCCTGCCCATGCGTCCGGTGCTGATCGTGAGAGTTCTGATCAACGCTGGCGCGATCTGGTCGACGCCGTTTTTCTCAATCTTTCAGCTGAGCAAGGACTACCCTTTGGCCGGGTTCCGGGCGTTGCCCACGATCGCGCGGGGTTCGCCTGGCTGGTCACCTCCGACGGTCTGTCTCGCTGGGACGGTTTAGAGCTCCAGCGGCTCGAGAGCGAATGGTCTGACGTCGAGACGGATATTCGGATCCTCAGGGCGGGACCGCGCGGCCGGCTCTGGGTGGGCACCGGTCAGGCGCTGCGGAGTTTTGATCCTGATGACGGCAGCTGGCGGCAGTACCCACTGGCGGGGGGTGCGCCGTTACCGGTCACCGCCATTGATTTTGAGGACCGCGCCGAGGGGCTGTTCGTCTGGGCCGGCACGGGGCGGGGCGTGTTCAGGCTCGACGCTGGCACCGGCTCATCACAGCATCTTCTGCGAGGTCCATTCGACAACGATCGGACCATGCGCACGTTCAGCGTGCTTGTGGCGGCTGATGACGCCATGTGGGTCGGCACGAGCCGGGGCCTGTTTCGCCAATCCCAGCGTGGCGAGGCTTTCGTTGAGATTTCCCTCGCTCCGGAGCTTGAGCCGGGCGTTCGAATCTCAAGCGTGGTGCAGCTTTCCAACGGTTCCATCTGGGTAGGCACACCTCGCCATGGCGTGGTGAGCATCAGTCTCGATCACGCCGTTGCCCGGGTACCCATCGCCGACTTCAGCGGTGAGTGGATCTACGCCATGGCGGAGGTCGGGCCAGGGCTGGTGTGGCTGGGCAGCTATGGCCGTGGCCTGATTGAAATCGATACTGTCAGCGGCCGCTCCCGGCGCCTCGAGCACCTGCCCGCCCAAAAGTACAGCCTGGCGGATAACGAGGTCTGGACTATCGTGCCGGATGACAACGGCCTCGTTTGGGTGGGCACCAGCCGCGGACTCAGCGTGCATGATCTCACTCAAACCGCGCTGCTGACCGCCTTTGGCGGCACCGGGAGAGATGGCGCGCTGAGAGACCGAGCGGTGACTTCGCTGCTGGAGCTGAACGACGAGCGAATCCTGGTCGGGCTCCGGCAGAGCGGTGTCGATATCGTGGATCCGCAGCGGGGCAGGGTAGGCACGATCGACGTCGACCCCGACACTCCGGAGTCAGCCCTGCCGGGCGGGGCGGTCGAGGCGATGGCGCAGACCGACAGCGGCCAGATTGTGCTCGGCAGCAACTGGGGCGTATACCTCTTTGAAGAACCGCGGCTGGCGCGCATGGCCTTTGACGTGCGGAGTAAAGCGGTCTTCACCGGCAGCCTGCTGGCCCAGGGAGACACCCTGTGGGCGGGTGGCAGCGACGGGCTCTGGCGGCTCCGGTTGAATCAGCTGCCGTTTCGCTCGGAGCTAGTAGAAGCGTCGGTGACTTCGGCCTTTACCGATCCACGGATCTCGTCGCTGCTGGCCAGCGCGTCCGACCGGCTGGCCGTGGGGACCTGGGACGGCGTTACCTGGATCGATGGAGGAGGCGAAGTGCTGGGCACGCTGCCGGAACGGAACGCGCCGCCTGCGACCCTGGAAAATGGTTACGTGACGTCGCTCCTGGAAGATCATGACGGCCGGACCTGGATCGGCACGTCGGGCGCCGGAATCTATGTCTACGAACCGGGCGGGTCGCTCGATCACCTCACGCGGTCTGACGGTCTGCCGAGCAACCTGACCGGCGCTTTGCTCATGGACCTGGCCGGGCGAATCTGGGCCAGCAGCAATGGTGGCCTTGCCGTCATCGATCCGCTCGATTATTCGATCAGTCGAATCGGGCCGGCCGGCGGCGCCTTGGTGACCCCGTATTTCCGACAGCCGGCCGTGCGGACCCGGCACGGAGAACTGTTGTTTGGCGGTGACGGAGGCCTGACGATCGTCAAGCCCGACCGATGGCAGCCCTCGGCCCGCAGCGCACCGCTGGCGTTCACCGCGGCCCGGGCTGGCGATCAGGAGCTCAATCCCCGCCAGGCCGGCTTGTCGCCGAGCGAGCCGATCGTCGTTCCCGCGCAGCGCAACGAATTCTCCCTGGCTTTTGCAGCCCTGGACTTTCTCGCCGCCCGCACTATTCGCTATCGCTACCGGCTGGAGGGCTTCGATGAGTCGTGGCGAGCGGCCGGCGTCAGCGACCGATCCATCAACTACACCTCGCTACCGCCTGGAAGCTATGTGCTGAGCCTTCAGGCCACCAATCGTCAGGGTCAGTGGGACCCTGCAACGCTTATGCGTTACGTGACCGTCCTGCCGCTGTGGCACCAAACGCTGGCGGCGCGCTGGCTGGCGGCGCTGGCGCTGGCCGCTTTGGTGCTGCTGATGATCCGCTGGCGCACCGGCGCTCTGCGGCAGCGACAGGTTGAGCTGGAGGAGACGGTGGCCCTTCGCACCCGAGAGCTTCGTCAGACCGCTGCCGAGCTCGAGCAGAAATCTGCGCAGCTGAGAACCGCCAGCCTCACTGACCCGTTGACGGGCCTGTTTAATCGACGATTCGCTGAGCATCACCTGCCGATCGATCAGGCCGCGTGTTTCCGCGCCTACGGTGCCGGCCGAGGGCAGGTGCTCGAAGGTGCCGACCTGCTGCTGTTTATGATCGACATCGATCACTTCAAGCGGGTTAACGATCGGTATGGGCACGCGGCGGGTGATGCGGTGCTGAAAGCGGTGCCCGATCGGCTGGCGACCATCTTTCGCGAATCCGATCACCTGGTTCGCTGGGGCGGCGAAGAGTTTCTCGTGGTCGCTAGAAACACCTCACGGCAGCACGCCGCGGAGCTGGCGCGGCGTATCGTTTCGCGCTTTCACGAAACGCCTTTCGAAACGCCTCACAGTCCCGCACTGACGCTGACGTGCAGCATCGGCTTTTGCCCGATGCCGTTCGCGCCGGCTGACCCTGGGCAGGTTGACTGGCAGGATGCGGTCAGACTGGCTGACATGGCTCTCTACGCCGCCAAACACGCCGGGCGAAACGCTTGGGCCGGGATTTTGGCCGGACCAGCGCTGCGCGGCCAGGTGGACGTCACTCGATGGTTGACCGACCCGGCGGCGGCCTTTGCCGACGGCCTGATCGAGCTTCACAGCAATCTGCCTGACGCCAGCCTGACCAGCGTCTGGCGAAGCATGGATCGCTGAGAAGGATTCAGATACCCGGCCCGGGCACCTTGGCGCAAGGCTCGCCGTACATAGCCCCCTGATCGATACAGAAGAACCGCGCTTCGCCCGGGTTGCTGGGTTGGTCACCGACGCTGTCGCCCACATAGGCCACCACCGTGACCTCCGGGTAGCCCTGCACGGCCAGCAGCTCCGGTACCACGCTGAAGCGATCGTCTTTCCCGCCCGGTGCTTGCGGGCTGGCGCGGGTGAGCAGCACGCGGAAATCCTGGCCCCGGACAACGCCGAGTTTCGCCAGGTTATTCTCCGTGGCGAGCTGTTCGCGATCTCTACGGTTGGTCACAAAAGCCACGTGGCCGCCCGCTGAGTTGACCGCATTGATAAACCACAGCGCCCCCGGAACGAGGGTGGCATTCTCCTCCTGGGTCCACTGGTACCAGTTCTCCGGCGTATACGATTTGCCGTCGTTCTCGAGCATGACCTGATACTGAACGTTGTTCAGCACGGTTTCGTCCAGGTCCAAAACCACGGCCCAGCTGCCGGCCGGCCGTCCGTCGCTCGCCTCCAACACATAGTCGGTTGCGGCCTCGAAGACCTGGTTGGCCTCGTCGACCCAGCCTGACGAGTTGGCCACCCAGTCGGTGCCGGGGCTGAGCGGCCGCTCGCCGAAGGTGACGTTAACCGAGCAGGCGTTGAGCAGCAGCAGCGTCAGCGCGGCGGCGGTTGGCAGAAGCACAGGTTGAGTTTTGGTCATCGGTGGTCAATGTTCCGCGCAGCGGCGATCCGGGCCGGTAGTTTAGTTCAGCTACGCCCCGCGATGGAATTGTCGCGGTCGGGTAACTCGTGGATGATGACCACCAGAGACCGGACGCCTGACAGACGCTGCTTGGGCTGTCGTTGACGGCCGATTTTCCAAGGGAGGCAGTGATGTTTGGAGACCTGAATGGCAAGGTGGCGCTCGTGACTGGCGCCGGGCAGGGGATCGGTGAGGGAATCGCCAAGGTGTTTGCGGCGGCCGGTGCCGCGGTGGTGGTTGCCACGCGAACCCAGGAGAACGGCCAGGCGGTGGTCGACGCGATTCGTGAAGCGGGCGGCCAGGCTGAGCTGGCGCAGTGTGATGTCGGCGTTAAGGCTGAGCTGTTGGCTGCCGTCGAGCAGGCGGTTGCGCGTTTTGGGGCGCTCGATATCTGCATTCATAACGCCGCGGTATTTCCCATGTACCCCGCCGAGTCATTCCCGGACGACGAGCTGGATCGCGGCCTGGCGGTTAACTTCAAGCCCTGCCTCTGGCTGACGCAGGCCGCGGTGCCGCATATGCGCAAACGCGGTGGTGGGCGATTCATCTTCACTTCATCGGTAACCGGTCCGCGAGTCTCCATGCCCCTAACCTCCGCCTACGTTGCCGCAAAAGGCGCGATGAACGCCTATATCAAAACCGCGGCGCTGGAGCACGCGAGGGAAAACATCACGTTCAACTGCGTTGAACCGGGCTTTATTCTGACGCAGGCGATGTCGATCCTGGCCGACGAGGAAGGCCTCAAGGAGATGGCGTCTTATATTCCAAAGGGGGAGATCGGCAAGCCGGAGGACATTGCCTACTGCATGCTGTACCTCGCATCCGATCAGGCGTCTTACGTCACGGCGCAGACCATCGCGGTGGACGGCGGGTCATGCATACCCGAAAGCCCGGTGCAGCTCCGAGAGTTTTACGAAGAGAAAGGTCAGGCTTAGTGGGTCGAGCGGCCCACTAGCGGGCGCTAATACCCGCTGACCCAGTCCGGGATGATGACGGCGTTTTCCTCGGCGTAGGTGTTCCAGTGCCGCTGGAGTTCGGCCACCTTGCCCGGTTCGCGGGCCGCCAGATCCTCGCTCTCGGCGGGATCGGAGGCCAGGTCAAAGAGCTGCCACTCCCCGCTGCCGAAGGGTGGCGGCATGTGCACCAGTTTCCAATCACCCAGCCGCAGGGCGCGTTTGCCCATCAGCTCCATGCCGAGCGGCCGCTCCGGCATACGTTCGGCCGGATCTGCCAGCAGCGGCGTAAAAGAAACGCCGGTCATCGGCTCGACCGGTCGGCCGCGGTATTCGCCGTTGGGTGGGCTGACGCCGGCCAGTTCCAGCAGCGTCGGGGCAACGTCCTTGATGGCCACCAGCTCGTCGCTGATCCGACCGCCGTCGATGACTCTCGGGTAGTGCACAAAGGCTGAGGTGCGGGTACCGCCCTCGGTGGGGAAGGCCTTGTGGAGTCGCCCTGTCGGCGATCCAACGCGCGCCCAGTTTGGTCCGTAGAGCAGGTACGAGCCGGGTTTGCCCATCTGCTCGAAGCTGAAGTCGAAGCTCTGATCGATCACCGCGCGGATCTTGGGAAACATGTCCGCAGGCCAGGTTTCATCGAGATCATGCCCCTCAGCGCCATTGTCGGACAGAAAGACGACAACCGTATTGTCCAGCTCGCCGGACTGGCGCAGGTAGTCGATGACCCGCCCGGTGTGCACATCCATCTCGTCGATCATGGCGGCATAGACCTCCATGGCTTTGGCCTCGACGCGCTGCTCCTCGGCGGTCAGCGCCGACCAGGAGAGCCCCTTTGGCGGTCGGCTGACGGCCACGGCGTTGTCCGCCAGCAGGCCGAGTTCTGCCATCCTCGAAAGTCGCTGGGTCAGCACCTCATCGTAGCCTTGGTCATAGCGACCGGCATATTTTTCGAGCGCCGCGTCCGGTGCCTGGAGCGGCCAGTGCGGCGCCGTGAAAGCCAGCAGGGCGAAGAAGGGCTGCTGTTCGTTGTCCCGCTCATCGAGGTAGCTGATCAGCTGGTCGGCAAAATACTGAGAGGAATAGGTGAAGCTCGGCGGCAGCTCGGTGAGCTTGACGTCATCGCGCATATAGTCCGCTTTGGTGTCCGGGTTGGGGGCGTATGCGGGCTTCATATCGGCAAAATGACTGCCTCCGCCGCTGTTGAGCACAAAGGAACGCTCGAAGCCCCGTTTGCCCGGATAGCTTTGTGGCTCGCTTCCCAGGTGCCACTTCCCGCTGAGAAACGTGCTGTAGCCGGCGTCGCGCAGCAGCGTGGCGATTGTCACCACGTTGTCGTTCAGGTAACCCTCGTAGCCCGGCTGTCCCTTTTGGTTGGGCGACAGCTCCTCCAGCATGTTGCCGTAGCCGGCTTTGTGGGCGTCCACGCCGGTCAACATCATGGCCCGTGAGGGTGAACACATAGAGGCCGTCTGGAAATTGGTCAGCCGCACGCCGGCTAGCGCGAGCTCGTCGAGATTGGGCGTTTCAATTTCGCCGCCGAAACTGCCGAGATCCGTGTATCCCATATCGTCCGCGACGATCAGCAGGATGTTGGGTCGGGTTTCCGCCGCGCCGGAGGGCTCGCTGGCGTCAGGCTGCGTGCTCGGCTCGGGAGCACGGTCGCAGCCGGCGAGGAGGAGAACAGCGGCGACAAGAAGCGTAAAAAGCGTGGCTCGGTGCATTGATATCGTTCCGCGCAAGACCCCAGGTGCTCGCCATCATGGCCCCGCCGGCGGGAAATTCAAAGAGCGGGGCGAGAAGACGCCGCCGGGTCGGTCAGTTGACCCTGCTGCTTGCGATACTGCCTGGGCGTGACTCCAAACCAGCGGCGAAAGGCGCGAGTGAGGCAGGCGGTCTCGGCGTAACCCAGACGCCGCGCAATGCTGGCGATGGGCAGGGTGGGCTGGGACATCATCCGCTGCGCCAGCTGCTTGCAGTGGTCGTCCAGCAACCCCTTAAACGACTGGCCCTCGCGGCGGACCCGACGATGCAGCGTGGCCGTCGAGATCCCGAGCCGCGCCGCAACCACCTTGGCCCTCGCGCCCTCGCGCAGCACGTCGTCAGACAATACCTCGATCACCTGATCGGAAAACCGCTGTGCGCGGGCTTGCTGGGCCACCGATTCATTCAGCTGGGCTTCCAGAATCGGAAAGAGGTTGGAATCCAGCGCCGCGGACGTGAGCTTCATGGCGCTCAGCGGCAGATAAATATTGTTATTGGGCTGATTGAAAAGCACCGGCGCTTTAAACAGTCGCTTGTGAACAGCGATGTCCTGCGGCGGCGCGTGCTCAAAGTCGACCTGGACCAGCGGGCAGCTGCTGCCGGTGTAAAGCTGGATGAGGCGCCACATGAAAGCGAGCGAATACTCATTGTCCTGCCGGCACTCGGCGAGGTTGTTGTGAGCCACCCGGTAGCTGACGAGGGCGTAGCGGGTGCCGAGGGTCAACGCCATATAGGAAACGTCCTGCACCGCCTGGATATTGCGGATCATGCTGTTAAAGGCCTGTTCCAGAGTCGCGGAGCTCAGAAACAGGTAGCCGACGGCGCCGATGGTCTCCACCCCCGTCCGGTCGGACAGCTCGAGCCCCAGGTTGGGGGATTCGAGCTCCTCGGCCAGCCATTCAAATAGACGCAGATAGCTCTTGAGGGGTACGCGGTGATAGCTGTCCTGAGCGCTGAAACGTGTCAGGGAGAATCGGCGCAGTCCCTGCTGTACGACCGGCTGATGGTCGGGCAGCGCGTCGCAGAGCGATTGCACAACGGAGGCGGCGATTGTCGGTTCGCGGGCGGGCATTGATTCAAAATATCAAATTAATGATCGATTTTGTCAATTTCTTGCCGGCGCAGACCAGGACACTTGACGATTCATGAATTCTACGTGAAGACCATATGTCAGCCTATTCCGCCAACCTCTGGCACCCGATGGTCCATCCGAACGAGGCAGAAGCCCGCGAGCCGCTGCACATCACGCGCGGCGACGGCGTTTACGTACAGGATGATCAGGGGAAACGGCTGCTGGACGGCGTGGCCGGTCTGTGGTGCGTCAACGCGGGTCATAATCGCACGGAGATCAAAGACGCGATCATCGCGCAGCTCCACGAGCTGGAGTACTACCAGCTCTTCGATGGCGTGTCTCATCCGCGCGTTGTGGAGATGGCGGAGCTGGTTCTTGAGTTCACCGCCGAAGAAAACATGCGGCGCGTGGTGTTCAACTCCGGCGGCTCTGACGCCATTGAGACGGCTCTTAAGATGGCCCGTCAGTTTCATCGCCTGAACGGCCAGCCGGAGCGCACCAAGTTCATCTCCCTCAAGCACGGCTATCATGGAACCCACTTCGGCGGCGTGTCGGTTAACGGCCTGAACGTCAATCGCCGCAACTACGAACCGCTGCTGCCAGGCTGCTTCCACCTCGACAGCCCCTGGCTGTACCGCAACCCCTGGACCGATGTTCCGGAGGAGCTGGGCCGCCTGTGTGCCGAGCAGCTCGAGCGCGAGCTGGAGTTCCAGATGCCCGACACGGTTGCGGCGTTTATCGCGGAGCCGGTGCAGGGCGCCGGCGGGGTGATTGTGCCGCCGGCCAACTACTGGCCGCTGATCCGCGAAGTCTGCGACCGCCACGGTGTGCTGCTGATCGCCGATGAGGTGGTCACCGGTTTCGGCCGCTCGGGCTGCATGTTCGGCAGCCGCGGGTGGGGCGTTAAGCCGGACATTATGTGTTTCGCTAAGGGGATTTCTTCGGGTTATATCCCGCTGGGCGCCACCGTGGTCAATGAACGGGTGGAGGCTGCGTTTTCAGCCAATCAGAACTTTGACGGCGCAATCATGCACGGCTACACCTACGCCGGCCACCCGGTAGCCTGCGCTGCGGGGATCGCCAGCCTCAACATCGTGCGCGACGAAAAGCTGCCGGAAAACGCGAAGGTCCAGGGTGACTATCTGCTGGCGGCGCTCAAACCCTTCGAAGAGCGTTTTCCGTCGGTCGGCGAGGTGCGCGGCAAAGGCCTGATGATCGGTATCGATCTGGTTGCCGATAAGCAGACACGCGACCCGATCGATCCCACCGGCGGCTTTGCCTACGAGCTGGCCGGTGTGGTCCGGCGGGAAGGCGTCCTGGTGCGCCCGGTGGGAACCAAGCTGATCCTGAGTCCGCCGCTAATTTTTCAGCAAAATCACTGCGACGAAATGGTCGCGGCCCTGACCACAGCGTTCGAGGAGCTGGATCGCTGACATGATGCACGTGCTGCTAGGCGATCGAAGCCGGCCGCGGGACGTCAACTCACGGCGTTCACTGGTGGCTATTGTCTATCTGGCGGTGATCGGTCCGTGCGTGTTTATTGTCCAGCCGGGATTTGTGCAGGGTCTGGTCGAGAGTGTGGGTCTCACGGAACAGCAGGCCGGCTACATCGCCTCGGCTGAAGTCTTCGGCATTGCTGCGACCACCATCCTGCTCAGCCTGATCGCCGCAAAAATCTCCTGGCGGATTTTCCTGAGCGGCTGCGTGGCGTTGGGCGTCGTGGCCAACCTGCTGTCCATGAACCAGACGGATTTTGAGGCGCTCGCCGTCCTCCGTTTCGCGGCCGGTCTGTGCTCGGGCGGTTTGATCTCCCTGACATTCACCATGATGGGCATCTCGGCGAGGCCCGATCGAAATTTTGGGCTCATTATCGTGTGGGTGCTGACCTATGGCGGTATCGGCCTGCTGGTGATGCCGACCGCCTATGGACTGGTCGGCATGAACGGCGTGCTGGTGTTTTTTGCGTTGTTTCACCTGACGGGCCTCGCGTTCATCCGGTCGGTGCCGGACAGCGGTCGGGCGGAGGAGGCGGAAGCGCCGCCCGATTTCCACCCAACGACGCGGCGGCTGTCGCTGCTGGCCATTCTGATCTACAACATCGCCATCGGCATAGTTTGGGCCTATCTGTTTCTGGTCGGGCTGGAGACCGGGATGGACGAGCAGGCGGTGGCTAACGCGCTCACCGTGTCCCAGTTTCTCGGCGTCGGCGGTGCTTTCTTTTCCGTGCTGTTTGAAACCCGCCTCGGCCGGCTTTGGCCGCTGGTGCTGAGCATCATAGGTACCGGCGTTGCCACCTGGCTCCTGACCGGCGGCGCCGCGCCGCTGGAGTTTTGGGTGGCGGTCTGTGGCTTCAATCTGCTCTGGAACCTGAGCATGCCTTACCTGCTGGGCTCGCTGTCGGACTACGACGCGAGCGGCCATACCGTGGTGCACGGCGTATCCATGCAGATGCTGGGGCTGGCCATCGGACCTTTTGTTGCCGCGCGAATCCTGGGAATGGGGGGATACGACGCGGTCAATCTCACGGCGGTAGTACTGTTTGGTGCCGCGCTCCTGGTGAAGCTGCCGGGCCTGGTGGCCCAGCGGGTGCACCACATCGCCAGGAATGCACAGCCCAGCACCGTAGGTATACCGGATCCCGGCCCGTAGCCCGGGAAAAGCTGACTTTCAACATGATAAAAATCCCGGAGGGAGACACATGAGAAATCCAAGAAACCCGCTCAAAACGCAGCGCCGAACGCTGTTGTTTGCGGCCGTCGCCATGGCCATGTCGGCCGGCGCCGGCGCGCAGGTGCTGGAAGAGGTGGTCGTGACTGCCCAGAAGCGCGAACAAAACCTGCAGGATGTAGGGATCTCAGTCACCGCTTACTCCGGTGAGCAGATGAAGGCGCTGGGAATTACCAACACCGTGGAGATCACGGAGCAGATTCCGGGTCTGCAGATGACCACGTTTTCTCCCAATCTGACCGTCTTCAACATTCGCGGTGTTTCTCAAAACAACTTCACCGACAACCTGGAAGCGCCGGTTGCGGTGTACATCGACGACGCTTACGTTGCCAGCATGAACGCCCTCAACGGCCAGCTCTTCGACATGGAGCGGGTTGAGGTGCTGCGCGGTCCGCAGGGCACGCTGTTCGGCCGGAACGCCACCGGCGGCGTGATTCACTACATCACGAAAGGCGCCGACGAGGAGGAAACCAACGGCTACCTGTCTGTCCTCGGCGCGGAGTTCGGTCGCGTCGCCGTGGAGGGTGCGGTTGGTGGATCGATTTCTGACACCGTTCGCTACCGGGTTGCGTTTCGCCAGGAAGAGTCAGATGGTTTTATCGAGTCCTCGCCGTTTCCTGAAGGCAACCCGCTGCCGCCCAGCGGCACGGACCTTGGCGGCACGGATGGTTACGCGATCCGCGGTTCGCTGCAGTTCGACATCGGCGACAAAGGTAAGCTGGATCTCAGCTATCGGCGCACCGAAGATGACGACGTGCCGACCGGCGGCTACAGCTTTATGCCCTACGGCAACGCAGCCGATGCATACATCCCGCCGGAATTTGTCGACTTCGTTACCAACGTTATCGGCGCGCCGGCCGGCGCGACGGCAGACATCTTCTTCTGCCCGAGTCAGCTCGATTGTTTTGCGCCGGTGGATGAGGCGGGCCTGACCATCTTTGATGGCGATCACCCAACGCCCTTCCAGCATTTTTCTGACTACTCCGGGTTCATGGATCGCGAAACCAACGCGTTTACGGCGCGCTTTGACTACGCGCTGGACAACGGCTGGGACTTCACCTCCATCACCAACTATTCCGACCTGGACAAGTTTTACACCGAGGACGGCGACGGCATTCCGGTGCCGATCATCGAATTCACGACGGTGGCGGACTTCACCCAAATCAGCCAGGAATTCCGCCTGTCCGGATCCAGCGACACCATGCGCTGGCAGGTGGGCGCCTACTTCCTGGATATGGAAACCGATGCTGACGTCATCACCCGGGGGGCTCCGGTCTCCGGCGTGGCGGTCGAACTCGGCTTTGATCCCACCACGCTGACCGCACCCGCCGTTGTGCAGGACTACACGCTGGACTCACGCAACTGGTCGATCTTTGGTGAGGCTGAATGGGACCTGGGTGAGCGATGGACGCTGATCACCGGCCTGCGCTGGTCTCAGGACGACAAAGACTTCCGGTTTGTGACCGACTTTGAGTCGCCGGAAGAGGGGATCTTGGTGCCCGGTCTGTTCGACCTCAACGCCGCGGCTCGGGCCGCGGGCTCTGATGTCGACGAGGTGGACTACGGCGACTATGCCGCCAGGCTGCAGCTGAACTACCAGGCCAGCGACGATACGCTGATCTTCGGCTCTCTCAACCGCGGCATCAAGGGCGGCAACTTTGCCCCTTCTGCCAATGTGGGCCTGGATCGCATTCGCCACGACGAAGAGGTGCTGACCTCGCTGGAGCTCGGCATCAAAACCGACCTGGCGGACGGCCTCGCGCGGCTGAACGCCACGACGTTCTTCTACAGCTACGACGACTATCAGGCGTTCACCTTCAGCGACGGGACGCCCAGCGTGTCTAACGCCGACGCGCAGAACATCGGTGCGGAGATTGAACTGATTCTGCTGCCCAGTGAGCGTTGGGACATCATCCTGGGCGCGGCCTTCATGGGCTCTGACGTCGACAATGTGGAAACGCCCCAGAGCCAGGTCACGCCGGTGGGCTTCACCGTGGACTGGCCGATCGACTTCCTCGACGACCGGGAGCTGCCCAACACCCCGAACGTCAGCTTCAACTACCTATTCCGCTACAACTGGGATGCGTTGGGCGGCAACTTTGCTGCGCAGCTTGACGGAGTCTGGTACGACGATCAGTTCCTGGAGGTCACCAATGGCGGTGCGGCCTTCCAGAGTTCTTACGGGGTCGCCAACGCCAGCCTGGGTTGGACCAGCGCCGACCAGCGCTGGAACGTTCGAGGCTGGGTCAAAAACCTCGCCGACGAAGAGTACAAGCTCTACG
The DNA here is from genome assembly GCA_039033415.1 of Pseudomonadota bacterium. Lineage (NCBI taxonomy): Bacteria > Pseudomonadati > Pseudomonadota > Pseudomonadota bacterium. The sequence goes on from JBCCCR010000029.1 coordinate 23,650, forward strand.
GGCTGGATCTCGGGATCCTCGGCGGTACCGCGGTTTATGGTCCGCCCCAGTGGTACGGCATGGACCTGACGTTCAGCTTCTAGGCGCTTTGTCGTGAAAACGCCGCTGCCCGGAGGGCCGGGCCGCGGCAGCCAACAATAACCAGTTACGGAGACAGCGGTCTTGACTACTCAATACACCATGACCATCAACGGCCAGCAGGTTGCTGCTGACAGCCAGAGCGAGATCAACAACCCATCGAACGGCGAGCTTGTCGGTCTGTCTCCGCAGGCCAGCAGCGCACACCTGAACGACGCCGTGGCGGCGGCCGGCAAGGCCTTTCAGTCCTGGCGTTTCAGCAGTGACGACGACCGCAAGGCCGCGTGTCACAAAATGGCCGATATTCTGGAAGCCAACGCCGGTGAGCTGGCGGTGCTGCTGACCAAAGAACAGGGCAAGCCGCTGGCGGGCATGGGTTCCAACTTTGAGCTGGGTGGCTGTATCGGCTGGACGCGCTACACGGCGGAGCAAAGCCTTGAGGTCAAAGTGCTCCAGGACAACGAAGGCGGACGCATCGAGCAGCATCGCGTTCCGATCGGTGTAGTCGGCTCGATTACGCCGTGGAACTGGCCGCTGATGATTGCCATCTGGCACGTGATTCCGGCGATCCGCACCGGCAACACCGTGGTGATCAAGCCGTCTCCATTTACGCCGCTCAGCACGCTCAAGATGATTGAGCTGATCAGCGAAGCGGTGCCGCCTGGGGTGCTCAATTGCGTTGCCGGCGGCAATGAACTCGGTGCCGAAATCACTCAGCACACGGATATCGGCAAGGTGGTGTTTACCGGCTCGATCGCCACCGGCAAGAAGGTGATGGCCAGCGCCTCGGAGACGCTCAAGGCCATCACGTTGGAGCTCGGCGGTAACGATCCGGGAATTGTCCTGCCGGATGTCGATCCAAAAGCGATGGCGGAAGGTATCTTCTGGGGGTCGTTTATCAACAGCGGGCAGACCTGTGGTGCTCTCAAACGCCTTTACGTGCACGACAGCATCTACGAGGAGACCTGTCAGGCTCTCACGGACTTTGCCGCCAACGTCCCGATGGGTGACGGCATGGACGAAAACAACGTGCTGGGCCCGCTGCAAAACGAAATGCAGTTTAATAAGGTGAAGGACCTGGTTGAAGACGCCAAGGCGCAGGGCGCACGAATCCTGTGCGGCGGTGAGCCTACCGGTCAGGGCTATTTCTATCCGATCACGCTGGTCGCTGACATCAAAGACGGTACCCGGCTGGTCGATGAAGAGCAGTTTGGACCCGTGCTGCCCATCATTCGCTATTCCGACCTCAACGATGCCATCGCGAGCGCCAACGGCCTCGAGTTTGGCCTCGATGCGTCGGTCTGGAGTACCGACGCCGAGGCGGCTGCCAACGTGGCGGCTCAGCTTGAGGCCGGCACAATCTTCATCAACAAACACGCGGAGATTGCCCCGCACGTGCCGTTCGGCGGCATCAAGTGTTCCGGGCTAGGCGTGGAGTTTGGGGAAGAGGGGCTTGAAGCCTACACCCATATCAAGATTGTCAACGCGGCGGCCTGAAGATGAAAAACACACTGCTAGCAGGAGCGATCCTCACCTTTGCTACAGCCGCCCAGGCGGAGCTGCAGCCGGAACAGCTCGGCAAGGTCCTAACTCTGCCGGAGAAGTATCCACCACACTGGATCATTGTCCACGACGCGACCTTCTTTCACATGCTGGACGGACGTCAGTACGTGATCGACGCTGATGCGGAGACGCTGCCGGAACAGGTCAAAGGCATGTTCAACAGCTCGTTCATCGCGACGGTCAATCAGTCTTCGGTGCGGCCAGAGATGTATGTCGCTGAGACCTATTACACCCGGGGTTCTCGCGGTACCCGGACGGATGTTCTGACGATCTACGACAAGCGGACGCTGGAACCCGTTGACGAGGTGATCCTGCCCAACAACAACCGCTACAGCGGGATGCCCAATCAGTATGCCCACACGCTGATCGACAACGAACGCTTGGTGCTGATCTTTAACCTCAATCCGGCAACCTCGCTGAGCGTGGTGGACCTGGAGGAGCGCAAGTATCTCGGCGAAATCCCGATCCCCGGCTGCTCGCTGGCGTTCCCAACCGGTGAACGAGGCTTCACCTCGATCTGCGCCGGCGGCGATATGTACTCGGTGCAGCTCAATGCGGACGGCACCATGGCCTCGAGCGCCCGCACCGAGTCGTTCAACGATATCGACAACAACCCGCTGTTCGAAAAGCCCGCCATGGTTGGCAGCACCGCGTACTTTCCGACCTTTCTGGGTGACATGGTGGAGGTGGACCTGAGCGGTCCGGCCGCCATGGTCGGGGAGCGGTGGTCGCTGCGTCAGGGTGACGACGACGGCTGGCGCCCCGGCGGCATGACCTACGCCCTGTCCGACGCGGAGGGCCAGCTTTACGTGTTGGCTCACCCGGCCGGCTATGACGGCTCCCACAAAGATCCGGGTATAGAGGTCTGGCTTTACGACCCCGCCACCCGTAAGCGTACGGCTCGCCATCCGCTAAAAACGCCGGGACTGTCGATTGCGCTGACGCGCGATGCTGAGGCGCCGCTCATGATCGTCACCAATATCGAGATGGGCCTGGATGTCTATGACGCCAAGAGCGGCAAGTACCTGCGTACCGTGACCGGCTTCGGTCAGGAAACTCCTTTTGTAGTGCACGGAGCACGATGATGAACTGGTTGATGAAACAGCTGGACCGCATGACCGAGTCCAAAACCCGTACCGTGGCCCAGAGCACCGGCCGACGTAGCTTTATGGGCCGGCTGGCCATGACGCTAACCGGCGTGTCAGCGCTGCCGCTGCTGCCGGTGACGCGGGCGCAGCAGCAGCCCGGCGAAACGGGTGACCCCAACTCCTGCGATTACTGGCGCTATTGTGCGATCGACGGGTTTCTATGCGGCTGCTGCGGTGGCTCGATGAACACCTGTCCGCCTGGCACCGAAATGTCGCCGATGACTTGGCTGGGCACCTGCCAGAACCCGGCTGACGGCAAGAACTACATCATTTCCTACAACGACTGCTGCGGCAAAACCTCGTGCGGCGCGTGTTTGTGCAACCGCAACGAGGCAGACCGGCCGGTTTACCGTCCGCAGGCGGCCAATGACATCAACTGGTGTATCGGCACCAAACATCTGACGTACAACTGCTCGACGGCTATTGTGGTCGGTACAGCGCTGGAACAATGATGCGGACTGCAGCATTCGCGTTGTCGGTCGCCGCCCTGGCGGCCACCGGCAGCAGCTGGGCCCAGCAGAGTCCAGCGGACGCCTACAACGTTTGCGCCGCCTGTCATCTGCCGACGGGCGCCGGTATTCCCGGCGCCTTTCCGCCGATCCGGGAGCGCGGCCGACAGATTGCCGTGCTGGAGGGAGGGCGCGAGTACCTGATCGGCACCGTGCTCAACGGGCTGATGGGGCAGATCAGCGCCGGCGGCCAGAGCTACTTTGGCGTGATGGCCGGGCAGCGGGGCGCGATGGACCATGAGTCGATTGCGCAAGCGCTGAACTACGTGATGTTTGAGCTGGCCGATGACGACGGTAGCGAAGTAGCTGCGTTCACCGCGGACGAGGTTGCCGGAGTCGCTGAGCAGTGGGGGGCAGCAGGCCCTGACAAGGCGGCCAAGGTCCGTCAGCAGCTCGTTGAGAAACACGCTGATGCCTGGCCCAAGTAACCCGCTACGCCTGGTGATCGCGGCGGCGATGCTGGCGGTCGGCGCGGGTTCCAAGGCTGACGACCATCGGGCCAAGATCAACTACATGCTCTACTGCCAGGGCTGCCACCTGCCGGCCGCCGAGGGATTGGCAGACAAGGTTCCGAAAATGAGCGGCTTTGTCGGGTACTTTACCCACAGCGAAGAAGGTCGCCGATTCCTGATCCAGGTACCCGGCTCAGCCACCGCGCCGGTCAACGACGAGCAGCTCGCTGAGCTGATGAACTGGATCTTGCGCACCTACAGCGCCGACGAGCTGGCCGAGGATTTTGAGCCTTACACGCTAGCCGAGGTTGCGGAGCTGCGACAGTCCCCCGACACGGACCCCGCCGCCCGGCGGCAAAAGATCCTTGATGATCTGAGCAAGACCAATCGGCAGCTGCGCCGATCGCTGGACCAGCCCTCCGCGTCGCCCTGAGCGAGCGTCCCGGCCGGGTTTCTAACCGGCCTGCTGAAAGTATTCCTGGATGGAGGCGATACCCGTTTTTTTCGCCTCAAAGAGGCTTTCGAGGTGCTCGCGTGAATTGACCAGCCCCTTGGCCCGCAGGATGCCCTGCTGGTCGATGAGGACCGCATAAGGCAGCTTATCCACCTGGTAGGTCATACCCAGTTCGGTCGAGAGTACATAGGGAAAGTCGGAGAGCTTTTCGCGCTCGATAAACGCCTGCTGTTTCTCAAGCTCACCGTCGCTGGCCAGCATCACGTCGAGCCAACCGCGCTCCGCCCGCGCACTTGAGCGGATGACCGGAAGAAGCGTTTTACAGACCGGGCAGGATGGCGCAAGAAAAAAGATCAGCTGACTTTTGGCGTCGGCCAGCGAGACTTCTGCGGGTCCCAGGTGATGGACTTCGCCCGCCAGGTCTTTCACCGCCAGCGAGGGAGCGGCGTCACCCACCTTAGGCCCGCCGCCGGTGGACAGCGCACCGGCCGGCGCAATGCGCTCGTGGAGGATGCCAATCTGCCGCGCCAGCGCAATCACCACCATAATCAGGCCAATAACAACCACCCAAAGCAGCACCACCGAGATCATCAACGCGTTTTCCACAGGCGAGCCTCCGTGTTGGTGGTCAGGCGTAGGTGGCTGGCGATCAGCGTGTTGGCCGCACTGTACAGCGCTGCTGCGGCAGCAAGCCCCAGGGTCACGGTCAGCCAGTCGAACCAGCCGAGCGTTCGACCCTGGCCGGGCACCAGGGCCACGGCGATCACCGTGAGCAGCAGGACGTTGCGCAGCAGCAGCCAGCCCGACAGGGTTTGGCTAGCGGCAGGACCAGCGCAGCCACAGTCGATATCCCTGCGACCTCGCAGCAGGTTTAGCGCGATCCCAAAGGTATAGCCCGCCATCAGCAGGCCGGCCAGCATCAGGGCCGCCGCGGCCTGTCCCAGAAGGACCAACCCGACCACCGCCAGCTCCGCGCTGATGACCACCCACGACGCTGCGGGCACCAAGCCGTCGGGCATGATCTGGTAGTCCGCCAGCACCGCGGCGAAGTGCTGCGGGGAGCGAATCTTGTGGCTGACGGAAAAGGCAAATAACAGGGTGACGGCGCTGATCAAAAGCGCCGCGGCGGCAGCATCGATAGTCATTTCCCATTGTAACTGTTCACGGCCTGGGAAGAAGCACGTGGGCACACTTTTATCTGGCTCGCAGCAGCGGCCAGCCATGCACCGCCACAGTCGGCGAGGTACTATGTTTGGCTTGGGAAAAGCCATCGCGTCAGGACCATTCATGTCCATCGAACAACTGCTGGCGAAGCGGGAACGGCTGCTGGGACCAAATAACCCGCTGTTCTATGAAGAGCCGCTTCACCTGGTCAAAGGTGAAGGCGTCTGGGTGACGGATGCCGACGGGCGCCGCTACCTGGATTGTTATAACAACGTGCCCTGCGTCGGCCACTGCCACCCACGCGTTGTGGACGCGATTTGCCGGCAGGCGGCGCAGCTCAATACGCACACCCGCTATCTGCACGAAAACATTTTGAACTACGCAGAAAAGCTGCTGGCGACGTTCGATGACAGCCTTGATCGGATGATGCTCGGCTGCACCGGCAGCGAGGCGAACGACATCGCGCTGCGCATGGCAAGACTCTGGACCGGCGGCGAGGGCATCATCTGCACAAACGCGACCTATCACGGTAACACCGAGCTGGTCATGCGCCTGAGTTCGCTGTTTGGGCCGCCGGACGACCCGACGGGAACCATCGAAATGGTTCCCTGGCCCGACAGCTATCGGACGCTCAACGGCCTCGAGGAAGAAGCCCTGGCTGATGCATACGTCGCTGAAGTCGGCCAGGCGATCGACCGGTTCCGGCAGGCCGGGGTCAAGCTGGCGGGGATGCTCGTTTGCCCGATCTACGCCAACGAGGGGCTGCCCAACATGCCCGAGGGTTACCTTGAGCGAGCGGTGGCTTTGGTGCGGGACGCCGGCGGGGTCTTTATTGCTGATGAGGTCCAGTCGGGGTTTGGGCGAACGGGTAGGCTCTGGGGACACGAAGGGCAGGGGGTCGTCCCGGACATCCTGACGCTGGGCAAGCCGATGGCAAACGGCCACCCGGTTTCAGCGGTGGTCGCTCGCGGTGAACTGATCGACCACTTCCGCAGCAACGTCATGTACTTCAACACCTTCGGCGGCAACCCGGTGTCCTGCGCTGCGGCCATGGCGGTGCTGGAGGTCATCGAAGACGAGGGTTTGGTCGCCAACGCGGAAGTTGTGGGACGTCACGTGCTGGAAGGGTTCAACGCGCTGAAGGACCGCCACGAACTTGTCGGCGACGTGCGCGGCAAAGGCCTGTTTTTCGGCGTGGATCTCGTGCTGGACCGGGAGCGCAAGACGCCGGCGCCGGCCGAGACGTCACGGGTTGTCAACGAAATGCGCCGGCGAGGGGTCATCATGAGCAGCATCGGCGAGCACGGAAACGTGCTGAAAATGCGCCCGCCGCTCCCCTTCTCAACCGCAAACGCTGATCAGTTGATCAGCACGCTGGACGACGTGCTGGGAGATTTCTAAGTGACCGATTTTTTTGAGCTGACGCCTGAGCAGCAGTCACAGCGCCTGGAGGCTGCCGGGCGCGAGGCCCTGGGTCAGTGGGACATCGTTGACGCGCAGCTGAGGCTGATCAAATACCGAGAAAATGCGGTGTTTGAAGTCAACACCTCGACGGGCCGCTACGCGCTTCGCCTGCACCGCTTCGGCTATCACAGCAATGACGAACTGCGGTCTGAGCTCCAGTGGATGCAGGCCCTGAGCGAGGCGGGCATTCGGGTTCCGACGATTATCACCACGAGGTCGGGGCAGGCTTTTGTGCTGCAGGGCGGGGCCGGTTTGCCGGGCGACATTCAGATCGATCTGTTTGAGTGGGTTGAGGGCGAGCAGCTGGGTTCCGTGGAGGAGGGTGTCAGCGACGTCTCTACCGTCGCCAGCAGCTATCGCACGATGGGAGAGCTGGCGGCGCGGGTGCATAATCAGGCCTCCACCTGGCAGCTGCCCGAAGGCTTTGTCAGGCACGCCTGGGATGCTGAGGGTCTGACGGGTGAGCAGCCGTTCTGGGGCCGGTTCTGGGAACTGGAAGCGGCTTCCAGGGAGCAACGTGAGCTGCTCATCGCTGGCCGGGAGCGGGTGTTTGCGGCGCTGTCATCGCTCGACCAATCGCCGGATGTCTACAGCATGATTCACGCCGATTTTGCGCCCGAAAACCTGATGATTGACAGCCATGGCGTTCGGTTGATCGACTTCGACGACGCCGGTTTTGGTTGGCACCTTTTCGAGCTGGCAACCTCGCTGTATTTCATCCTCGACGAGCCCTACGTCGATACGGCTCGCCAAGCGTTGATCGAGGGCTATCGCGCGCATCGTTCGCTCAGCGATGAGCAGCTCGAGCAGCTGCCGCTCTTTCTGACGGCTCGCGGCTTTACCTACCTGGGCTGGGTACACACGCGGCACGAAACGGAGACGGCCCGGGAGCTCACCCCAGCGCTGCTGGAGATGGCTTGCCGGCAGACCGAAACCTACCTCGCATCCGAGTAAGCTTTTTCGAAGCTGCCGCTGCTCTTGAAGGGACTTCCAGCACCATCGCTTCGTCGGTTTCTCCTGATTGTCGCGAGCGTATTTCTGTATCCCGCCTCGGCGCTGGCGCAGCTGGACGAGAGCCAGGTCGGGGCCTGGTATGCGCTGGTCTGGAACACCGGTTTCGACGACAGCCGCTGGGGTCTGCAGGGGGACGTACAGCACCGGAACTTCGACCTGGCCGGCGACCTGCAGCAGGTGCTGCTCCGCGCCGGCCTCACCTACGCGGCGCCGGGGATTCCTGGGACCCTTACGTTGGGCATCGCTTCCGTCAATACGGGCGAGTTTGGCCCGGGCAGTGACAAGACGCGGGAAAACCGGATCTACCAACAATGGTCATTACCGGGGCGCCAGCTCGGCCGCTGGCGGATTGGGCAGCGCTTTCGTTTCGAACAACGCTGGTTTCAGGGCCAGGATCTGCGGACTCGCCTGAGGTATTCCCTGTCGGCCAGCCTGCCGCTGAATAACTCTGAGCTCCGCCCGGGGACTTACTATCTGTCGCTGGCCAACGAGCTGTTCCTCAACGGCGAGCGGGACATCGGCGGCGGCCGTCGGGTCGACTATTATGATCGCTACCGGATCGGCGCCGGCTTGGGCTACAGCGCCACTGACGGCACCCGGCTAGAGCTGGGGTACATGCGCCAGATCACCGACAACGTGAGCAAAGGGCAGCTGATGGTGACGATCCGCCGGCGCTTCTAGTGAGCTGCACAACGCGAATCAGCGGCGCTTCATCTGTTGTAATACGCGCAGAGCGGCCGCGCTGAAACTCTGGCTGGGGAGTGATGACAGACAGCAAACGAGCGAGCACAGTTCTGATTGTCGGCGCAGGTCCGGTGGGGCTGGTGACGGCGCTGCGCCTGCACGGCTTTGGCATCCGCTGCACGGTTTTCGAAGCGGATGACCACCTGCCCCAGGATCTGCGTGCCTCAACGTTTCATCCGCCAACGATGGACATGCTGGATCCCTACGGCATTACGGAACAACTGCTGGCGTCTGGCAGGCCCTGTCCCTCCTGGCAGATCCGAATTCACGAAACGCACGAAAAGGCCGAGTTCGATCTGAAGCTGATTGCGGATCAAACCCGTCATCCCTACCGGCTACAGTGCGAGCAGTCGAAGTTCTGTGCCCTGCTGCTGGAGGCACTCAGCGGTTCACCGTTTGTGGATCTCCGCTTTGGCGCCCGGGTCACCGCCATCGAGCAGGATAGTTCCGGAGTGGAGTTTGAGGTCGAGGAGCGCGATCGCCGCCGGCGCTGGGCCGGCGAATTTGCGGTCGGCGCGGACGGGGCCCGGAGCGTGGTCCGCAAAGCGCTCGGTCTTGAGTTTGACGGGAAGACCTATCCGGAAACGACGATCCTGACCACCACCCAATTCCCGTTTCAGGATCATCTGCCGGGGCTGTCCAACGTCAACTACGTGTGGACGGAAGGCGGTACTTTCAGCCTGCTTCACCTGCCGGATCGCTGGAGGTGCTCGCTGTATCGAGATCCGGATGAATCGGTGGAGGACGCTAGCCAGCCCGATGCGATCGAGCGAAAGCTGCAGCGAATTGTTCCGAGGTCACAACGCTACGAAGTGCTCGATCAGCGGGTCTACCGGCTTCATATGCGAATTGTCGAAGACTACGTCCGCGGGCGTGTTGCATTGGCTGGTGACGCGGCGCATCTGAACAGCCCCTCGGGAGGCATGGGGATGAACGGAGGGGTGCACGATGCTTTTGCCCTCACCGAGGAGCTTCACCGAGTGTTGGCCGGCGCGCCACCGTCGCAGCTGGACCGCTACACGCAGCGGCGACTGCCGACTGCGAAAAGGGAAATCCTCCAGCAGGCGGACCGCAACCGTCGCCGCATGCAGGAGCGTGACCCGGCGAAGCGGCGCGAGATGTTCGAGGAACTCCAGCACATCGCGACCACACCGGAGCTGGCCAGAGAATACCTGCTGCGGGCGTCGATGATCACCGGTCTACAAAAGGAAGCGCATTGAGCGGGGACTACGGAACCGGCGGACGCCTCGGCGTTGGTACGCCCCAGGGTAACCCCACGGTTGAGCCCGAGATGAATATTCTGCTGCCGCGCAACTGTTGCCTGCACACCGTGCGACTAACCAGCCAGGCAGATGAGCCGGCCGATCGGCTGCGCCAATATCTCGAAAAACTCCCCGACTATCTCACCCGCTTTGACGTGCTGTCACTCGATGCATTTGGCTTTGCGTGTACCGCATCTTCGTACCTGCTCGGCGCTGTGCGGGAGCGGGAATTGGTGGATCGCTGCAGTCAGCACTTTCCCGTGGTCACCGCAACCCATGCAATCGGCTGGGCGCTCGAAAAGCTCAATGCCCGACGCATTGCGATCGCCGCACCCTACTCAGCATCAATCCGCGATGCTGCCGCCAAGTACTGGACCGCGGCGGGTTTTGAGGTTCAGCAGCTGGTGCCGATCGAAACGGCTACGGCAGACACCCGGAGCATCTATCAGCTCGACAGCGACGATGCCAGGGCCGTACTCGCAACCCTCAACTTTCAACGGGTGGACGCGGTCCTGCTGACGGGCACCGGCCTGCCGTCCCTGAGGATCCTGGCAGAAGATTGGCCCGTGCCGGTGCTGTCGTCGAATTTGTCGCTGGCCGCCAGGTTGATGTCTGTGGCGGGCCTGCCGGCGGCGCGCGCCATGAAAGGCGTCTTCATTCCCGGCTGGATCGAGCGCCTGCGCGAGGCGCTGGCGGCGCCTTAGGGTCAAATTCTAGCGGGAGGTTACGGCGGACACGACATCGGTCATCACCCGGTGCCCTAACGTCTCTTTGAGGTAACATCCGAGGCAAGGCAGCGAGGAGCGACGCAGCGGTTTGAGCGATAAGCCCAGCACCGGCGGCACCCTGACCGGACGCTTGAACCGCGACTGGCGGGCGGATCTTGCGCCGGAGGTTTACCAGGAGTTACGCATCATTGCTCACGCCCAGCTGCGGTCCCAACGCAGCAGCGCCACGCTCAACACCACGGCGCTGGTTAATGAAGCGTACCTCAAGCTCGGATCGAGACAGCGCCGCTGGAAAAACCGCAAACACTTCTATGCCACGATGGCCAAGGTCATGCGGCAGGTGGTCATCGACCTGGCGCGAAGACACAGCGCGGCGAAACGTGATGGCGGGTTTCGACTCAGCCTCGACGCGCTGGATCGAGGGGAGCTTCGCTGGCAGGAAGTCTCGGAGCTCATTGCGATCGACGCAGCGCTGGAAAAGCTAGGCGAGCTGGATCCCCAGCTGGAGCAAGTGCTCGAACTGCGTTACTTCGCAGGCATGTCCGTCACCGATGTGGCCGAGCTGCTCAATCGATCCGAGCCTTCAATCAAGCGCGACTTTCGGGCCGCCCGCGCCTTCCTCGCCAGCGAGCTGTCCAGCGAAACCGCTAACCCGAATGCGGGGCACGATGCCGGCGCCGGAACGCGCCGTAAGACGTGATGGAATCGGATCAATGGGCACGGGTCCGACGACTGTTCGATCAGCTTTGTGATCTGAGCGGTACCGAGCAGCAGGCGGCCCTTGATGAGCTGACCGACTCAACCGAGGTGCGGCGGCGCGTTGAGAGCATGCTCGCCGCTGAGCACGACAACGCGATCAAAGCGTCGCTGGCGGAGCAGACGCCTTCGCTGGTGGATCACCTCAGCCGAATGAGTTCGCCTGGACGCCGGGTCGGACCCTACACAATCGGTGCGCTGATCGGGCGCGGCGGGATGGGCGAGATCTACGCCGCCGAGCGGTCCGACGGTGCTTACCAGCAGCGAGTGGCGATCAAGTTTGTCGCGCTCAAGTCGCCGGAACAGGCGGTGCGCTTCGAACGGGAGCGCCAGCTGCTCGCGAGCCTGGAGCACCCGAACATCGCCCGACTGCTGGACGGTGGTGTAGATCCGGAGGGGATTCCATTCCTGGTGATGGAGTACATCGACGGTCAGACGATCGATGGCTACTGTGATCAGCAGCGGCTCAACGTTGCCAGGCGCATCGAGCTGTTTCTGCCCGTGATCGCTGCCGTCTCCGCGGCGCATCGGCAGCTGATTGTTCATCGCGATATCAAGCCGCAGAACGTCCTCGTTGACGCGGAAGGTCAGCCCAAGCTGATCGATTTTGGCATCGGCAAGGTGCTGTCGGACGCCGCGGCGAGCCCAACGATTACCCGCCCGGACGACCAGCTGCTGACGCCCGCAAATGCTGCTCCCGAACAGGTCGGCGATGGCGCGATCGGCACCCATACGGACAGTTTTCAGCTGGGGCTGCTGCTGGGTGAACTGGTTTGCGGCGTTCCGGCCCGGGACCTGAAAAGCGCATCCATGGAACAGGTCGTGACGACGCTGCTGCAGTCGGTGCCTTCACCAGCAAGCCGTCTCGCCGCCTCACTCAACGCCCGGGCAATCGCGGACGCTCGGTCCGATGGGCTTGGCTTCCTGCAGCGACAGCTGGCTGGCGACCTGGGGTCGATTCTCAGCAAGGCCTGCGCCATCGAACCGACAGCCCGCTATCGCAATGTCGACGATCTTGGCGATGATCTGCGCCGCTATCTGACCCACCAACCGGTGCAGGCGAGGAAACCTTCTGGCTGGTACCTCTTGAGCCGTTTCGTTCGCCGGCACCGCGCCGCGGTTGCCGCGTCGCTTGCCGCGCTGCTGGCGCTGGGCGCCGCTTTCGCCTATAGCGTCGGCCAGACCCGCGAGGCCGAACGGCAGCGCGGGCTGGCGATCGCTGAGGCGCAGAAGCAGGCGGAGGTTCGCCGCTTCCTGGTCAGCGTGTTTCGCCAGGCAGACCCGAGCATCAGCCGGGGCCGCGACGTCACTGCCCACTCGCTGCTGGCATCCGCCGCAACTCAGGTGGTGGATCGCGTTGACGACCCGCTAACCTCCGCCGCAACATTTCAGGCGATCGGCGGCGCCTATCACGGCCTGGGCTCACAGGAGGAAGCGGAGCTATACCTACAGCAGGCCCTGTCGCTATATCGCGAACTGGGGCAGAGCGAGTCCGAAGACTTTGCGTCAACAGCCTTTCTGCTCGGTGAGGTCTACCAGGCGGCCAGCAGAGCCGAATCTCTCGATCTCCACCGGCTGGCGCTGACAACGCGGCTCAGGCTGTCACCCGAGCCCCGCGCGGCGCTCGCTGAGAGTCTGCTGGCGACCGCCCGCGCGATGCGCCAGACCAACGATCGCGGCGCGATTGTCGAAACCTATGATCAGGCGCTGGAGATCATCGCAAGCTATGCCGGGACCGACAGCGCGGACTATGCGAGGGCGCTCGGGAAGCTGGGCGGCTATTACGGGTCGCTGGGCGCGCTGGAGACGCTCTATCCCATCGCGGTAGAGGCGTACCGCATTGGTGAGCTTAGCATGGAGCCCGATGATCCAGAGCTCGCGGTGCTTGCGCTGCTGCTGGGTACGGTGGCCAGCGACACCGGCCGGTTCGAGGCGGCGCGCGAGAAGCTGCAGCAGGCCTTCGATCGGTTTACGGCAATCTACGGCGATCGCCATCCGCGAACACTGGCGGCGCTCGCGAACCGGTCGGTGCTGTCTTCGCATTTGGGTCAGACGGAAGAAATGCTGGCGCTGGCGACCCAGTATCGGGATCGGTTAAACGAGGTTTTTGGGCCTCGGTCACCCAAGGCGGCCTTTGGCTGGTCGAATCTGGGCTCAAGCTACTTCAGCGCGGGCCGCTTTAACGAGGCCCTGGAGGCCTTTCATCAATCCATTGAAATCCTGACCGATCCGGACAACCCCGGGGAAGACAACGCAGGAAGGGATTATGTGTTCGCCGGCATGGCGCTGGTTGAGCTCGGCGAACCCGATGCCGCGCTGGAGGCCTTCGAGACCGCCCAAACGCGGGCTCTCGGGCTGGTGACCAGCGTATTGGCCAGCCGCTACGCCGCTGAGGCACGCCTGCGGCGAGGCGGGCTCGAGGCTGCGCAGTCGCTCGCTGAGCAGGCGCTGGCGGGCGCCGCCCCGCTGAATCAGGTGCTGCTGACGGCCGGCGCCGAGCTGACCCTGGCCCGGGTGTTGTTGGCTCGTGCTGAGCTCACCGCCGCGGCGCTGGCGCTGAAATCCGCCCGTTCCCGCGTCGCCGATAGCCCGTTTCACAAGGCCAGGGACCTTCTTGTCACAATCGATGAAACGCTGAGCCTGATTGAGGCTGAGCGGGCTGCCCGCGACTGATCGAAACTTCGCGACGAGTAACTAAATGCGCGAGACGGGCCAGAAGCCGGAAAAAAGCGGAGTTGAACCATTAACCGAGAAGCCGGACTTCCATGGCAACCGAATCAAAAACGCTCGAAACCCTTCCCATTAGGTCAATGATGGATTGGAACCACGCTCTGTTTTACGTCGCGAAAACGGAAAGTAAGAAAAACGGAAATATTCGTGGAAGATTTATGGAGGACCACTTTGCTAGGTCGGAGCGACAACCCCTGGCCACGGACAATTTGGTGACAGCCAAATCAAATATGGCGAAACCGTACTTCAACATAACGAAAGCGATTGGCTAGATAACCCTTACACCGAGATGAACGGATTAGTCACTGGCGCGACGGGTCCATGGCTGCTTACGGGTACCCATTGATTAACGAATGCAACGCACTGTAAACCGAACGGCTTGTTCCCTCCTCAGACTGTCTGGCAAATCCCAAAATCCAGCTATTTTCAGTAAATCTGTTTTTCTCACTCACCAAACTCAGCTAGCGATCGCCAGACGAGTGCTAATGTTCTGAGAAGGCTTTGCGGACTTTTCTTACATACCGGGGATTTCGCACATGCTAGATTGAAGTGAGATTTACGGGGGAAAGTCGTATGAAGCTTTGCCTAATATCCATGATCTTGGTATTGGGTCTGAGACTACCTGTGGCACAGTCCGGCGAAATCCAATATCGCTTTGAGCGTTTTTTCCCCGTGCTTCCTCAGCCGTGGTATTTCCTGCAGATCGAGGATATGGCGGTCGCACTGGATGGGAGCATCTACGCCGGAGACCGGAGCGGCGTCGGGATCTACAGGCTATCGCGCAACGGTCAGGTCATTTCGCGCTGGACCGATTTCACGCCACACGCCATCGAGCTTGGACCCAACGGTAATTTGTATGCTGCAGGGAATGCCAGTCCCAGCCCGCGCAGCGTTCGAGTCTACTCACCCGATGGAGAGTTGTTAAATTCCTGGGGCACGCTAGGTTCCGGGCCAGGCCAATTTCGCTCGCCAAGAGGTTTAGCGATTGATCGTCAAAATGGTGTGGTTTATGTCTCTGATGGCAGAGCAAGTTTGCCGCCTCGCGTTCAAACGTTTTCTTTAAATGGCGACTTGCTAAACACCGCCTGGGAGATTTACTCGTCGCCGCCAATCAGCTGTGGATGCGAAGTGCGGGCGCCGCTGGCTTACAGTGCCGAGGGGTTTGTTTTTGTGGGTGAGGATTTTAATGACACGGTAAAGAAATTTACGACCGACGGGACGCTAGTTGCCGAATGGTCTGTGCCCGGCTCAGGACCAGCGAGCTTGGCCCTACTTGGCGATCAACTGTATGTAGCCTCGGGTCTCACAGCCTACCTCTATGACCTGGATGGGGTACCGATGGGCAGCATTCCTTCAAGCGACTTCAACGTATTTGCGATTGCCGAAGACCCTTCAGGTGGTTTCGTTGTTGGAGGCTTTGATTTTGTGGAAACGCGTGATGCTAGCGGTGCGATAGTCAGCAGGTTTACCAGCTCAGGCATCTTCCCTGGCGGTGCCCTAGTACCAGGCAGGATCGATTCACCCGGACAAATCGACATCAACTCAGCTGGCAATCTCCTTGTTCCCGACAATGGCGGCATCCGAATCTTCGATCCGCAAGGCGCCTATCTGGGCGACTTTGGGACAGCTCAGTCTGGGAATGTCGCAGCACATCCAGACGGTTCAGTTTTCACAGTTGACTCCCAACAAATCCGCCGCTTCGACGACTCTGGAAATGAAATTGCGAGTTTCCCGACCGCCACCTCTCAATTCCCGAGGGGGCTCGCTCTCAGTCCTGATGGCACCTCAATCTACGTCGCAGAACGTGTCACCAATGTCTCGGGTCTCGTTCGGCAGTACTCGGATGTTGGAGTAGCGCTTGCCAGTGAGGCGCTGCCGCGCGATCCAATTGGAGTTGCGGTCGGTCCTTCGGGACAGGTCTACGTTCTTACGACTTCCGCCGAGGTTGTTGTTCTTGATGCCTCGCTTAATACGATTCGGCAGTGGGCAGTTGGCAATCCGGTGGCCATTACCGTTGATGACCAAGAGCGGGTCATCACTACGAACTTTTCTACACAGCGTGAGACGATCGAGGTCTGGGACGAGTTCGGAAATCTGCAGTCAGCACTAGGCGGGCGGGGCACGGGTGTCAGCTTGTTCAGCGGCGCGCCTGTTAGCGCCGCAACTTCCGGAGACACGTTGTTTGTTGTTGACGCGGGGTTGAATCGTGTACAAAAATTTGAATTAACCACTGCCATTAACGACACGCGAGCGATTATCGTCGCGGGTGGAGGCCCCTATCCGGGTAACGCACTTTGGCCGGCGACACAGGCTAACGCTAGCTTTGCTTACCGCGCTTTGGCCTATCAAGGATTGAACCGCGAGACCATCGAGTACTTGTCCGCCGACACAGATCTTGACCTAGACCAAAACGGCGTCGCAGATGACGTTGACGCCAACGCCACAAGAGCATCATTGCGGGAAGCCTTGCTGGGCAGCGGGCTCGATGGGATGACCGGGTTTGCGGCAGGGACGCAGAATCTCGTTCTGTACCTCGTCGATCACGGCGGCGACGATGTGTTTCGAATTTCTGGTACGGAAACGGTGAGCGCGGCAGAACTTGCTGGCTGGATTGATACTTGGCAGCAAGCTAACCCGGGTAGTCGGATAACTGTCATCTACGATGCGTGCCAATCTGGTTCGTTCCAGGACGAACTTGCAGCACCATCGCATAACAGAGTAATCATTACGTCTGCGTCTGGTCTTGAAAATGCTTATTTTGTTAGCCAGGGAGCTTTGTCTTTTTCCAACTTTTTCTGGACGCATATTTTTAACGGATTGTCTTTGGGCGATGCGTTCTCGCTGGCGTCAGTTGCGACAACGGGCGTCTTTGCGAGCCAAATTCCGCAGCTGGAGGCTGACGGGGATGGTCAGACTAATTCATCGTCAGACTTGGCCGCTGTAGAGAACTTTTTTTTGATCGGAAACGGTACCGCCAACATTGGTGATGCGCCAAGTATTGGCTCGGTAAGTCCAGACCAGAGTATTCTGGGCACGAACTCAGCAACCCTTCGGGCAAATAATGTGATCGATGAAGACGGCATTGGACGTGTCTGGGCCGTGCTACGTCCTCCGGGTTTTAATCCGGGCTCTCCGGACAACCCGATTCAGGACCTTCCCACAGTGGATCTTCAGTCGAGTGGCGGCGGACACTACGAGGGAACGTTTGATGGTTTCAGTGAGGTGGGAACGTGGCAGGTCGCCATCTGCGCGAGTGATAGTCTCGGATCGACTACGGTGCCTATGGCAACGACCGTGACAGTGGGAAATCCGTTACGGCGCCGCGCAGTTGTCGTGGCGGGTGGCGAACCGGCAAGCTCAGGATTTGAGTCCTACGTCAGTAGCGGTGACCTGGCGTTGCGAGCACTGGTACAGCAGGGCTATGGCCCGGACGGGGATACATGCCCCGATTCTACGTGTGACGACGTGCAATTCCTGGTAAACGCCGGGATAGCAGGCGCAGATGGTATGCCGACACTAGCGAATATCGAATTTGCGATCACGTCTTGGGGGACAAGTGACACCCAAGACCTGACCCTCTACCTAGTTGGCGAGCAAGTCGGTGGCGAACTTGTACTGAGTAATGAAGAGCGCCTTGGCCCCGCCGCGTTCGATAATTTTCTGATGAATATCGACGGGCTTATCTCCGGCACGTTGACAATTATTGTGGAATCGGATGATGCGGTGTCGTTTGTTGAGGACCTTGCACCATTTAGCGGCGACAGGATTGTTATCGCCAGCTCCGGCGTTGGGCGTACCGCAACGATCTTGCAAGACTCTGAGATCAGTTTCTCTAACTTTTTCTGGAACCAGACCTTGAACGGAGCCACTGTTCGTCAGTCGTTCCAACTCGCGAGATCGGGAATTAACTTTGGCGTGACTCCCCAAAGGCCTGCGATTGATGACAATAAGAACGGAGTTTTCAACGAACTGGCAGACGGATTCGTATCTTCGAGATACGCCATCGGGCAAGGCATCTTGTTTGCTGGAGACGCCCCATTGATCGGTTCGATTGATGCCCCGCCCTTTGTCACTAATGAACCCTACGAGCTGACCGTCAGCGAGGTGACAAGCACAGGACTAATCGAAGCGGTTACCGCCGTGATTGAACGGCCAGGATTCGCGCGAGAAACTATCGCTTTAAGTGAGGTTGATGCAGGGATTTGGAGTGGGATCCTGGGGCAGATTGATATCGACTCCCCGACATTTGCGGTTTCTGTGTTCGCAACCGATGCAGATGGGAATACCTCCCTCCCACTCGAAGCTATGGCAATCGGGGATCGCATTTTTGTCAGCGATTTTGAATAAGAAACTTAACGTGCTGTGGATTACGCGAGCTCATTACCGATCGAGTGAAAAATCGAAATTTTCATTTGCGAAAAAACCAACCGAATATCCATGGCTCTTAAGCTTGATCGGAACCGCGCTCTCTTTCGATTCGATCTATCGCTCCAAACCCAGGCGGTCGTTTTTAGAGGAGCGGGGCATGATCCGTTCTGCAGTCACGATTGTCGGCGTCGTTGACTAACGAGCACTTTGTGCGGTGTCCCGAGTCGCGGAATTGGAGACCTTAAAGTAGCTGACGCTACGCAATTCCTCGGTCCTATCGGGTTGGTGAGCCGGTCGAAATGCAACTAGTGGGTTTGCCAACGCTATGATCACTCGTCCAAGCCTCGTTAGATGCTTTGGGTGTTCTCAACTTTCAGCGGCTTTTTGTGAACGTGATTGCACTGATTCCATGGTCACTGGCCCAAGCTGGTGGTATTGAATGTCCTCGACGCAAGACTGACCCGTTAAAATCCGTTGTAAATGAGGCAGAAACGGGCAGAATCTGGACAAGTCGAAAATTGAGGAATCCCGATAAAGGTCAATGA
The DNA here is from genome assembly GCA_039033415.1 of Pseudomonadota bacterium. Lineage (NCBI taxonomy): Bacteria > Pseudomonadati > Pseudomonadota > Pseudomonadota bacterium. Next base: position 42,629 of record JBCCCR010000029.1, read on the forward strand.
AATCAATGAGATCAAGGGTCAATCGAGTTAGCGTCGCCCCGATGATGGACTGGACCGATCGCCACTGTCGCTATTTCCATCGGCTGCTGACGCCTTCAGCCCGCCTGTATACGGAGATGGTGACGACAGGTGCGGTGATCCATGGCGATCGCCAAAAGCTGCTCGGGTTCGATCCTGTCGAACACCCGGTGGCGCTGCAGCTTGGTGGTTCAGACCCTCAGGCGCTCGCCGAGTCGGCGAGCATCGGTGAAGCGTTCGGCTATGACGAAATCAATCTCAACGTCGGCTGCCCGAGTGACCGCGTACAGACCGGGCGCTTCGGTGCCTGCCTGATGCGCGAGCCTGCGCTGGTGGCCGACTGCCTTGAGGCGATGCGCGAGGCGGTGACCGTCCCGGTGACGGTGAAACACCGCCTCGGTGTCGATGAGCAGGACCAGGACACCGATCTTGAACAATTTGTTGAGAGCGTTGTGTCCAGCGGCACCACAACGCTAATCGTGCACGCTCGTCAGGCGCTGCTGAAAGGACTGAGTCCCAAAGAGAATCGGACCGTCCCGCCGCTCAACTATCCGCGCGTCTATCGACTGGCGGCGGAACACCCCGAGCTCACGATTGTCATCAACGGCGGAATCGAGACGGTGGAGCAGTGTGAGCAGCACCTGGCCCGCGTCGACGGCGTCATGCTCGGTCGCGCGGCCTATCAGAATCCGTTTCTTCTGGCCGTGTGCGAGGAGAAGCTGCTCGGCGGCCGGCCGCCGGCCAGCCGGGAGGCGGTCTTGAGGAGCCTGAGACCTTACGTCGAGCGGCAGCTTGCAAACGGGACGCCGCTGAAGCACATGACTCGACACCTTCTCGGACTATTCCAGGGGCAGCCCGGAGGACGCTACTGGCGGCGTTTCCTGTCGGAAAACGCGCACCGGGCAGACGCCGGCTGGTGGGTCGTCGAGGGGGCACTGGAGGCGGTGCACCGGGCCGCAGGAAAAGCGGCCTGAGCGCCGCGGCGAGCCCATGACCAGAACAGAATTTCATCGCTGAGCCAGGCGGTTTTGAGTTAGACTTACAAGCTTTTGCCCTGCCCGAAAATGTTGACCGAAAGCCCCAGCGAGTTCCTCGATTGCGCACTGAAGGCGCCGGTGGATTATTCCGCCGCGACGGCGGCTGCGGCTTTCCTGGTGGCCGACCCCAGCTTCTCGGTGGCCACCGAAACCGCTGACGACAACCAGTACCTTGATCTCGACGAACCGGCCCGATCGGAAGAAGCCTGGCTGCAGCAGTGCAAGCTGGCACAAACGCTTCGGGATCTCGGCCTGCCGACGGTCAGCTTCAGCCCGCTCGCCGGCGCCGGCGACAGCGTGTTTCCCAACAACGCCTTCGCCACCAGCCAGCGCCGGCTGATCACGGGCGCCATGCATTATCCAGGTCGGCAGCGCGAGACGACCCACCCAGGAATCCGGCAGTTCTTTTGCCAAACGCTGGGCTACGAGCTGGTGGAGCTGGACCGCGCGCAGTGCACCGCGGAGCTGACCGGTTCGCTGATTATCGATCACGCCCGGCGGGTGGGTTTTTGCGGTCTCAGTGAGCGGGCGGACGCGGCAGGCGCCGCGGTCATGCACGAGGCATTTGGTCTGCGTGCAACGTTCCTTTTCGCGCTGGAACCGCAGGAATATCACACGAACGTCGTGTTGTCGGTGTTGGCCGGTCGCGGAGCGATTGCCTATGCACCTGAGGCGTCGCAGCAATCGCTGCGCGAAGTGCTGGACGCGCTCTACGGGGCGCAGGTGCACTACCTCACGGAAGCGGAAAAAAACCACTTTGCCGCCAACTGTCTGGCGGTGACGCCAGGAGACGTGGTGATGAGCAAACGGGCTGCCGAGGCGCTGAGTGAAGCGAGCGCTGCGTGGTTTCGGCAGGCGGACTTCACCGTGACCGGCGTTGACGTCAGTGAGCTCGAGCGAGCCGGCGGCAGCGTGCGCTGCATGATTGGCGAAATCTTTTAAGCTAGTGTCCTGTCACGTGAATTGGTTGGATTTCAGAGCCCCGTTGGGCGCCAAGAACAAGGCGCATCGCGCCAACCATGGCCGACGCCGTTGGCAAGCGATGCAACGCGGTTATGGTTGCCCAAGGGGGCTCCCCCAAGAAATGAAGAACAGCGCGTCCCACAAGGCAAAGAGCGGCGTTGCGAGCCTTGGCCAGGGAACCACCCTGGCCGGCGGCTCGCGCCTTGCCCCAGGGCCTTGTGGACACGCGCTGAAACTCAACCAATTAACGTGACAGGACACTAAAGCTGGGGAGCAAGGGCATCAAAGCCAGAGTCTATAAATTCGGCGGCAGCAGCGTTGCAGACGCCGACCACTATCGCCGGGTCGCCAATATCTGCAGCGCGGCCCTCGGGTCGCCGCTGATTGTTGTAGTGTCCGCCATGAAAGGGATGACCGACGCGCTCTTTGCGCTGATCGAACTGTCGGAGTCAGGGCAGGATTACAGCGCCGACCTGGAGCAACTGTGCAACCGCCAGCGCGAGGCCTTTACGACGCTCACCGGCGCCGTGCCGCCGGAAGTTGAGAGCGATTTTGCAGACCTGGCGGATCTGCTGCGAGGCGCTGCGCTTGTGCGTTCAGCGGACGGCCCGGTTCGCGATACGGTTTCCGGCATGGGGGAGCTGTGGTCTTCCCGCCTGCTCACCGCCCATCTCACGCAGCTGGACCAGGACGCAGACTGGCTTGATGCCCGGCGGTTTATTGTGGTCTCGGAAGGGGAAATGGGGCCAAACGTCGACTGGACAGCCTCGCGCGAAGGGCTGACCTCGACCCTGGAAGACCGGCGCCCGGCGATCTGGGTGATGCCGGGTTACGTCGCCCGCACGGGCCGCGGGCGTACGACCACCCTTGGACGCAACGGCAGCGATTTCTCCGCCGCGATCGTCGGTCGTCTCATGGACGCTGATGAAATTCACATTTTCACCGACGTTGATGGCGTGATGAGCGCCGACCCGCGCCTGGTCCCCGATGCACGCGTCCTCAGCGCGATCTCATTCGATGAAGCGTTGGAGCTCGCCTACTTCGGCGCCAAGGTCATCCATCCACAGACTCTGGGCCCGGCGATCGCCGCCGACATCCCTGTTCGCATCCGTAACACCTTCGCGCCGGAAGGTGCGGGTACCCGGATCGGACTGAAAGATGGCGATGATTTCAGCATCAAAGGCATCTCGGCGATCGACGACGTGGGCCTGGTCAACGTTGAGGGTGGCGGGATGATCGGTGTCCCGGGCACCGCGCGCCGGCTGTTTGGCGCCCTGAAGCGCGGCAATATCTCCGTGGTCATGATCAGCCAGGCGTCGTCCGAACACTCGATCTGTGTCGGCGTTGCCGGCAGCTCCCTCAGGTCCGCCACCGCACTTTTGCAGGAAGAATTTGAAGACGAGCTGCGTCAGGGGTTGATCAACACGATCAGCTCGCAGCCCGGCCACAGCGTCTTGGCGATTGTCGGCGACGCGATGGCCGGTCAGCCCGGCATTGCCGCACGGTACTTTTCCGCGCTGGGCGCCGCGGGGATCAACGTGCGGGCCATCGCCCAGGGATCGTCGGAGCGAAACATCTCAACTGTGATCCCTCAGGCCGACGTGCAGCGTGGTGTTCGTGCCGTTCACTCGGCGTTTTACCTGTCGGCTCAAACGCTTTCGGTAGGGGTTATTGGCCACGGCAACGTCGGAGGGGCATTGCTGAACCAGCTTCATCGTGAGGTCGAGCGGCTGCGGGCTGAGTCGAGTGTCGACATCCGAATCCGCGCCATCGCTGGCTCCAGGAAGATGCTGCTGGGTGACGGCCGGCTGGAGCTTGAGGCGTGGAAGAAGCAGGTTGAGGAGAGCGGGGAGGCGACCGATCTGGACGTATTGGCAGACCACGTGCAAACCGATCACGTGCCGCATGCGGTGTTGATCGACTGTACCGCGAGTGATGCCGTCGCCGACCTGCACCATCGCTGGCTGGGTCGCGGAATTCACGTGATCACCGCCAACAAGAAAGCTGCTGCCGGGGATCTCGATCTCTATCGGCAGCTCCTGACGGCGAGCCACCTGACGGGCAGTCGATACCTTTACGAAACCACCGTCGGTGCCGGTCTGCCCGTTGTGCAAACGCTGTCGGACCTGCGTCAGACCGGTGACAGGGTCCAGATGATCGAAGGAATTTTTTCCGGCACGCTGGCATATTTGTTTAACATGTACGACGGGAGCCGGGGTTTTTCGGCGCTGGTGCGGGAAGCCTGGGAGAAGGGCTACACCGAGCCAGATCCGCGGGATGATCTGACCGGAACGGACGTGGCCAGGAAACTGGTGATCCTGGCTCGAGAAATCGGTATGGAGCTCAACGTGAAAGATCTGACGGTGAGCTCGCTGGTGCCGGCTGAGCTGGAAGAAGCCACGGTGGATGAATTTCTGGCCGGACTTGAGCAGCACGACGGGGCGCTGGCTGCCCGGCTCGAAGCGGCCAACGCGGCGAATCGTCGGCTGCGCTTTGTCGGGCGTTTGACCAGCGACGGCAAGGCGAGCGTCGGCTTAACCGAAGTGGAGGCGGATCACCCGTTTGCCGGGATCGATCTGACCGACAACGTGGTGCGGTACGTCACCGATCGCTACTGCGACAATCCGCTGATTGTTCGCGGTCCCGGCGCCGGGCCGGAAGTGACTGCGGCCGGCGTCTTTGCGGACCTGCTGCGCCTGGGCTCTATGCTGGGCGCGCCGCGGGTAGCGCCGCTGCGGCAAATTGAGGACTGAACGAGAATCATGACCAACCAGCAAGGCCAGCGTGAAAGCGTATCGCTGGGCAACATCCGTGAGACCTGCGCGTTTGCGCCCGCTAGCGTCGGCAATGTCGCGGTGGGCTTCGACGTGCTGGGTCATGCCCTGCAGGGTGTCGGTGACACGGTCACTATTCGACAGGTTGAAGAGCCGGGTGTTCGGCTGGCCGGCGTGAGCGGCGTGCTGCCGGACCTGCCCGAAGACGTTGAGCGCAATACGGCGCTCAAAGCGGTCGCGGCGATGGTCGACGCCCTGGCGCTCAATTCCGGTTTCGAAGTCCACGTCGACAAAGGCATTCCGCTGGGATCCGGACTCGGAGGCTCAGCCGCCTCCGCAGCGGCAGCGGTCGTTGCGGTCAACAAGATGCTGAAGATCCCGCTGCCGATCAATCAGCTCTACCCGTACGCACTCGCCGGCGAAATGGTCGCCAGCGGCAGCGAGCACGGTGACAACGTGGCCGCCTCGCTGCTCGGTGGACTGGCCATGGTCGGGCCCTACGGGCATCGCTATCCCATGACCATCCCCGCGCCAAGCAGGCTGCGCTGCATCGTGGTGCATCCCCAGATCGAGATTCAAACGCGCAACGCACGGGCCAGCCTGAAGAAAGGTTTTTCCCGGGAGCTGGTGGTCGCCCAATCGGCTAATCTGGCCGCGTTTGTTGCCGGATGTTTTGAGAAAAATATTGATGTGATCACCGCCAGCCTCAAGGACCTGCTGGTCGAGCCGCAGCGGGCCGCCTCGATTCCGGGTTTTAAGCAGGTGAAAGCTGCGGCACTGGAGGCGGGCGCGCTAGGCTGCTCGATTTCCGGTTCCGGTCCCAGCGTGTTTGCCTGGTTTCAGGCGGAGAGCGCGGCCACCGTGGGCGGCGAAGCCATGGCGCAAGCCTTTACCGAGCAGGGCCTGGAAACGCGCGTGTTCAGCTCACCGGTGAACTGCCCGGGCGCGAGGCTGGTCACCGACGCGGCGGGCTAGCCATGCTGTTTTTTAGTACCCGGGGCGGTCCACGAGTCCCGCTGGCTGAGGCGGTGCTCAAAGGCCTGGCGCCCGATGGCGGCCTCTACGTTCCACTGGCGTTCCCCTCGCTGGTGCCTGATGATTTTGATCCCGAGGCGAACCTTGCGGCGATCGGTGAGCAGCTCATCCGCCCGTTTTTTGCTGACGATGAGCTGGCCGGTGACCTTCAGGACATCTGCCGGGAAGCCCTTAACTTTCCCGTGCCGCTGCTGCAGACAAGCGACAAGCGCCTGTCGATCCTGGAGCTATTCCACGGTCCCACCGCGGCCTTCAAAGATATCGGGGCCCGTTTTCTGGCCGCTTGCCTGACCCGCCTGAGCGGCGACAGGCGTCCGACCGTCATGGTCGCGACCTCTGGTGACACAGGCAGCGCCGTGGCCGCGGCCTGTGCTGAACGCGCTGGGCTGAGGGTGGTCATTCTTTACCCGGAAGGCGGCGTCTCCGCGCGGCAGGAACATCAGCTGACCTGCTGGGGCGACAACGTACTCAGCCTGCGCGTGCGCGGTGCTTTCGACGACTGTCAGCGTCTGGTCAAAGCGGCATTCCTCGACGAAGCGCTGACCGCAGCATGCCCCCTGACCTCAGCGAACAGCATCAGCGTGGCTCGACTGCTGCCGCAGATGAGCTACTACGCGGCGGCGAGTCTGCGGTGGCGCGCGCGCCACGGTCAGGACGCTAACTTTATTGTTCCCACCGGCAATCTTGGTAACGCGCTGGCCGGCATCTGGGCCCGCCGCTGCGGGATGCCAATCGGTCAGATTGTGCTGGCGACCAACGCGAACACCGTGATCCCGCGATTCCTCGGATCCGGGCAGTGGCAGCCGGAGGACACGGTGGCTACGCTCGCCAGCGCGATGGATGTAGGCAACCCCAGCAACATGGAACGGCTTCGCCATCTGCACCCGGAGCACGCTGAACTGAATCAGCAGGTGAGCGCCTACGCGTTCGAGGACAACGCGATTGCCGAGACGGTGCGCGAGACGCACGACTCGCTCGGCCTGGCGATTTGTCCCCACACCGCCACGGCCCTGGCGGCGTTCAGGAAGGTTGATCCGGCGCTGTCCTGGACCGCTCTTGCCACCGCCCACGCGGCCAAATTTGAGGGCACGGTAGAGCCGCTGATCGGCCAGCCGGTGGAGGTCCCGCCGGCGCTCGCCGCTCTGCTGGAGCGACCGACGGGCAAAACGGATATCGAACCTTCGCTGCCGGCGCTGAAGGCCCGATTGCTCGACTGGTCACAATAAGGCAGTTCAGCCGACGTTAAGTTTGCGCTGGTAAGGTGATGGGCCTGAGTGGGCTGCCGGCTAATGGGTCGTGCGGCCTTTGGTGTTACGCCTGCCCGTGGCAGGTACCTGCAACGTTTGTGAATGATATTATTTGTCGATGAACCCACGACGCCGAAAATTGCTGATGGCAGCCACCTTGGGCCTCGCCCTGGGGCTCGGCGTGCCCGCAGCCAGCGCCATGACCCTGGCGCAGGCGGTCAACAAGGTTCGCCGTGATACCGGCGGCAAGGTCCTGTCGGCTCGCACCGAAGTGCGGAACAACCGGCAGATTCACATCGTTAAGGTCCTGACCAAAGATGGCAAGGTGAGATACGTGCAGGTCGCCGGCAATCCGGTGAAGCCGCGACGATAGCGGCCGGCTTGCTGCCGATGGAGGGCTGATTACCTTGCGAGTTCTGGTCATTGAAGACGAAAAGCCGCTTCGCGAGACGCTTGTCGCGCGGCTGCAGCGTGAGGGATACGCGGTCGACGCCGCGGCTGACGGTGAAGAAGGTCTATACCTGGGTCAGGAATATCCGATCGACGTCGCCGTGGTGGATCTGGGGCTACCCAAACTCGGCGGCATGGAGGTGATCGCCCGCTGGCGAGAGGCCGAGAAGCGATTCCCCGTTTTGATTCTGACCGCGCGGTCGGAGTGGCAGGACAAGGTGGAAGGCCTCGGTGCCGGTGCGGACGATTACCTGGTCAAACCTTTTCACGTCGAGGAACTGCTGGCGCGTCTGAACGCGCTGGTTCGTCGCGCCGCCGGCTGGGCGCAGTCGGTGCTGCAGAGCGGGCCGATATCGCTCGATACCAGCGCGCAGCAGGTCAGTCTCGACGGCGAGGCCGTGGAGCTGACGTCCTTTGAGTATAAGGTCCTGGAATATCTGATGATGCATGCCGGCGAGGTGATTTCGAAATCCCGGCTGACCGATCACATCTACGAGCAGGACTTCGACCGCGACAGCAACGTCATCGAAGTCTTTGTCGGGCGGCTGCGCAAGAAGCTGGACCCCGATGGCAGCGTCAAACCGATCGAAACGCTGCGCGGGCGCGGCTACCGCTTTAAGGCGGTGGAGCCCGCGACCAGCTAATGGGGCGGATGGCGGTCTGCTGGTCTCCAAGAGTGCAGCAGGCTTCAGCACCCCGTCCGGCGCGGGCTATGATGATCCCCGATGAGCCGAACTCGACCTCTGTCGCTGACCGCCAGACTGACCCTGGCCGTGAGCATCGCGCTGGTAGCCTTCCTCGGGCTGACCGGGCTGGTGCTGGATCGCGCCTACGCCGACAGCGCCCGTGACGCGGTCCAGGATCGTCTGCAGGGTGTCATCTATACGCTGCTGGTTGCGGCTGACCTAGACACCGATGACCGCCTGCTGCTCCCGGACGCCACCCCCGAACCCAGGCTGAGCCGCCCCAGCTCCGGGCTGTACGCGCGCGTCTCGGGTGAACGCTTCGGCTGGAACTCCAGCTCCCAGGTGGGGCATGAACTCGAGTGGCCGCCGCGCGTCCTGACGGGTGAAACCCAGTTTTATCTACCCAACATGACGGTGGTTGAGCCGGTGTTCACGCTGAGCCTCGGCGTTGCCTGGGAATCACCCGAAGGTCGGGACGTACCGTTTACCTTTTCCGCCGCGGAATCCACCGTCGCCTTCGAGGCGCAGCTGGCCGAGTTTCGTCGATCGCTCTGGGGCTGGCTGGGCGCCGCGTCGGTCCTGCTGCTGCTGGTTCAGTCTGTGGTGCTCGGCTGGAGCCTCAAGCCCCTGCGCAGCGTGGCGGCAGATCTTGCGAGGGTGCAGCGCGGCGAGGCGGACGCCATCGAACGGGACTATCCCCAGGAGCTGGCCGGACTAACCGGCAGCATCAATACGTTTATCAGCTCGGAGAGAAAACAGCTGGCCCGTTTCCGCAATTCGCTCGCTGACCTGGCGCACAGCCTGAAGACGCCGCTGGCGGTGATGAGCACGTCGCTGGACAGCGAGGAAACCGGCAATGGTGAGATGCTGCGGTCGCAGGTCAGGCGGATGAGCGACATTGTCGGCTATCAGCTGAAGCGGGCGCGAACCTCCGGTCATCAAACCTTTGCGAGACCCATTCCGATTGCAGACCGCGCTGAGGAGGTTGTGCAGACGCTGGAGCAGGCGCATCGCGAGCGCCAGATCCAGTGTGAGTTTGCGATCGATCCTCAGGCGCGTTTTTACGGGGAAACCGGTGATCTCGCAGAGCTCCTGGGCAACCTGCTGGAAAATGCCTTCAAATGGTGCCAAAAGCGGGTACTGCTGACCGCCAAGGCGCTGCCGGGGAAGACCCGCTCGGGTCTTGAGCTGATTATCGAGGACGATGGCCCCGGCATCGATCAGGATCAGGCCGAGCAGCTGCTGCAGCGCGGCGTGCGTGGTGACGAGCAGCTTCCCGGGCACGGGATCGGCCTGGCGGTCGTTCGCGAATTGACCGACTCATACGGTGCGCAGCTCGGCATTGCGCGCAGCGAGCTTGGCGGCGCGAGAATCTGGATTCGATTTCAAGGAGACACGTAGTGAGCGAAATGCAGCGCCTGCTCAGCATTATGGCGCAGTTGCGTAACCCGGAGGGCGGCTGCCCCTGGGATCTCAAGCAGGACTTTGCGTCGATTGCCCCGTACACCATCGAGGAGGCGTACGAAGTAGCGGACGCGGTGGCCCGCGAAGATATGACGGACCTCAAGGACGAGCTTGGCGATCTGCTGCTTCAGGTGGTCTTTCATGCCCAGATGGCGACCGAGGCTGAGCACTTCAGTTTTGAAGACGTAGCGCGGTCGATCAACGACAAGATGGTGCGACGCCATCCGCATGTGTTTGGCGACGCCACCGTGACCACCGCGGATGACCAGGTGAACGCCTGGGAAGCGATGAAGAAAGCCGAACGCGGCGCTGACCAAGACCCTTCCGCGCTGGCCGGGATCACGCGCGGCATGCCGGAATGGATGAGAGCGCAGAAGCTGCACAGCCGCGCCGCGGCCGTCGGCTTCGACTGGCCAGACGCGGCTGGCGTCCTCGACAAGGTCCGTGAAGAGGTCGGCGAGCTGGCCGAGGCCATGGATGAACCCGAGTATGCCGATCATTGTGAGGAGGAAATCGGCGACCTGCTGTTCTCCACGATTGCTCTCGCCAAACACCTAAAGGTGGATCCGGGCCGGGCGCTGCGTGGGGCCAACCGGAAATTTGAGGCTCGCTTCCGAACGCTGGAGCAGCTGGCATCAGAACCGCTCGATGACCTCGCCATGGACCAGCTCGATCAGCTGTGGGAAGCCGCGAAGAAGGCCCTGGCGGCGGACTCCTCCTCAAACCCGGGAGAGAGATGACCGTATCCATATCGCATCAGCAATTGGCGACACCTGCGCCTTCTCAGACGGCCAATTTGTCGGAAAATGGGGCGCTTTTGCGTATTCGTTTTAGGGGCATCGGTGCGCGGCGACGCCCCCGGCGATCGGTCAGTCAAAAAATCGGCTGGGGTGCCGATGCTATAACATATCTTTTCAGTGCAGCGCGCCGGTGCCCTCTCTATCGATCGGCCCAGTGAGCGCCAGGTGATCATGCGTATACTGCAGGGAAGGGCCTTGCTTTGACCGTAGAGACAAAACGCAGCGTAGACAGCTTAAAAACCCAGAACCAGGTGCTGCTGGATCTGGCCATGTCGCTTCGACACCCCAACCCGGATTTCAGCGCTGCGCTAAAGAAAATCACCGAGGCCACGGCCCGTTATCTCGCCGTCCAGCGAGCTGGCATCTGGTTCTTCAGCGACGATCGCCGCGTGCTGAGCTGTGCCGATATGGTTGAGGATGACGAACACCGGACGGCTGCCCCCCTGTTGAGCACCCAATGCCCCTCTTACTTTGCCGCGTGCGAAACGTCTCGCGTCGTCGACGCGGACGATGCGGTCACCGACCCGCGGACGCGCGAGCTGGCAGAGGTGTACCTCAAGCCGACCGGAATTGGTGCGATGCTGGACGCCCCCATCTTCTCGGGTGACACGGTTCGCGGCGTCGTATGTGCCGAACACGTTGGCCGCCCTCGGGAGTGGACCGAAGACGAAAAGGCGTTTGTCAGCTCGGTGGCGGATCTGGTGGCGCTGTCTCTTGTCACGCGGGAACGGACCGAGGCCCGGGATCATATCGAAGCGCTGCTCGAGATCATTCCGGTTGGCGTGCTGGTGGTCGACCAGGCGGGCACTGTCGTCCGTAGCAACGCCCGTTCCAAAGCCCTTTTTGACTGTGACGGCACCTGGCTGCTCGGCCGGGAGGTTTCGACAATTCTGCCGGCCGCGATGGAACCGGAGCGCGGGGTACTCAGCCGGGGACTGAAGGGAGAGTTTGGCCCGCCTGGCGCAGCCGAGGAACACCTGCTGGAAGGGTGCGCGCGCGGTGGTCGACAATTTGCCGTCTCCCTCTCGATGAATCCCATCACGCAGTCGGGTGAAGAGCTGCTCGTGGTGCTGGTCAACGACGTATCCGAGCGGCTTCGGATGGAGTCCGAGGTGCGTGAATCGGAAGCCAAATACCGGGCCGTGGTCGAAGACCACACAGGATTTATTCTCCGCACCAATAGCGATGGCCAGTTGGAGTTTGCTAACCAGTCGCTCTGTGATTTTTTTGGGTTTTCCCCCAACCAGGTTCAGGACTATTACATCCGCGATCTGCTGAGCGATAAGGAGATGGCGATCGTGCGCCGGGCGGTGCGCCGAATCAGTGCTGATCACCCCGTTGAGACATACGAGAACGAGATTGTCGGCGTAGACGGACGGTCGGCTACGGTGGGCTGGACGCTGAGGGGATTTCATAACGCCAGCGGCGAGCTTCAGGGATATCAGGCGATCGGCCAGGACGTGACGCTCGCCCGCGCCCAGGAGATGCGCCTTCGCGAAGCTGAGCGTCTCGAGTCACTCGCCGTGCTTTCCGGCGGCATTGCGCACGATTTTAATAACCTGTTGACGCCGATCCTCGCCTACACCGATATGGTGCTCACCACCATGACCGACGAAACGGAAAACGTGGAGCGTCTCCGGTCCGTGGTGACCGCTGCGGAGCGCGCCAGCTCCCTCGTTGGGCAGCTGCTGGTGTTTTCCCGACGGGAGCGCTCAGAGCACCGCGAGCCGCTGCTGGCTGCACCGTTTATTCGTGAGACGCTGGAATTTGTGCGTGCCTCAGCGCCGGCCAACGTGGAAATTGAAAGCCAGGTGGACAGCTACTGTGGCGTGATCGAGGCGAACCCGTCAGACGTTTTTCAGATTCTTTCCAATCTTTGCGCCAATGCCGTACAGGCGATGCCTGCGGGGGGGCGACTGACGGTCAACGCCAGCGAGGTCAGCCGGGAGGATCAGGGCTGGCTGCAGCTGATCGTCAAGGACAATGGGCCCGGCATCAAGCAGCAGGACCGCTCGTATGTTTTTGACCCGTTCTGGACCACGAAACCGAAAGGCAAGGGCACCGGGCTGGGTCTGTCGGTGGTGCGTGGCCTGGTTGAAGAGCTTGGCGGCCAGGTTGAGCTGGCGACGGAAGAGGAGGGCAAAGGCGCCACCTTTGTCGTGCTGCTGCCGAACCAGAACGTGCCGGTAGAGGAGCAGGTTGCCGTCGATCGAGCGCGCGTGTTCTCCGGTACCGAAAGCGTGCTGATTGTCGACGACGATCCGGCCATCGCCGGCCTGGTCGGAGAGGGCCTGCAGAAACTCGGCTACTCGGTGACGGTCCGCAACTCTGCCAACGAGGCGCTGGCGGCGATCCGGGAAGACCCTGACGGATTTGACGCGCTGCTGACTGACTTTACTATGCCCTACATGAGCGGTATCGATTTAGGCTTGCACTGCCGACGGGAAAATCCTGACCTGCCAGTGGTGCTCATGTCCGGTTTCGGCCAGATGATTACGCAGCAGGAGCTGGATCGCGGTCTGATCAGCGCCTGCATCCAGAAACCGTTTCGCATCGATCAGGTGGCCCACGCGCTGCGCGAGGCGCTGGACCAATGAGCAGCGAGTTTTCGAGCTTCCGGGAGTTTTATCCCTTTTACCTGTCGGAGCACAGCAACGCCGTTTGCCGGAGGCTTCACTTTGCAGGCACCAGCCTGGTGCTCGCTATCGTTGTGTATGCGCTGCTGTCCGGCAACCTGTGGGTGCTGCTGGCGATCCCGCTGGCGGGCTACGGCTTTGCGTGGGTCGGCCACTTTTTCTTTGAAAAGAATCGACCGGCGACGTTCCAGCATCCCTGGTACAGCCTGCTGGGTGACTTTGTCATGTACCGCGACATGCTGATCGGGCGGGTGAGTTTCTGAATACGCCCTCGGCGGCGCTTTGAGTCCTCCGGCCGCGCCCGGCCTATCCGACGCCGATCTCGCCCGGCGCCTCAAGCGCATGCGGCGACTCCCGCTTCTGTTGCTCGCCGCGATGGCGATCGTGTTCAGCTGGACCCAGTGGCTGGCCCCGTCTGCGACGTGGGTCGGTTACGTCCAGGCATTCGCGGAGGCCGCGATGATCGGCGCCCTGGCCGACTGGTTTGCCGTTGTGGCCCTTTTTCGGCACCCGCTGGGTCTGCCGATACCTCATACGGCGATTGTGCCGCGGCGCAAGGACGAGATCGGTGAGTCGCTGGGCCGGTTTGTCGTCGCTAATTTTCTGACCCCCGACGCGGTGGGACAGCAGATGGCCCAGCGCTCATCGGCCGCTACGCTGTGCCGCTGGAGCGTCCTCCACGCGGACACGCTGGCCGATACGCTGCTGAAGCTGCTGGGCTGGACCACCGAGGTTTTCCAGGAATCGCGCTATCGCGAGTTTTTTGCCCGCAACGTGCTGTCGCGGCTCGAGCAGCTCCCGACCGCAGGCGCTGCCGGCCGTTTGCTGGGTCTGATGGCCAGCAATAGCCATCACCAGGCGCTGCTCACCGAGCTGCTGCGGGTGCTGACAGCGTTTCTGGAAGACCACCGTGAGTCGCTGCGCGGCCAGATGCAGAGCGAGAGCCCGTGGTGGGTGCCTGAGTTTGTCGACCAAAAGATCTACGACAAGATTATCGATCGGGTTCAGCAGCGACTGCTCGAAATGGTGCTGACTCCCGATCACGAAATTCGCCAGCGTTTTGACTCGGCTTACCGGGAGCTGGCCGACTCACTCATGGACCCCGACAGCCTTACGGCTCGCCGCTTTGAGTCGGTGAAAGCAGAGTTTCTGCGTGACCCGAACGTGCGGGGCTACTCCGAGGAGCTGTGGCGTGAACTCTCGATCATGGTGGGAGACGCGCTTAAAGAAAACCGTGGGGCTTCCCACAGCTTCGCCGCCGACCTGATCCGGCGCACGGCCATGGACGCGCTCGACAATCCGAGCCTCATTGAAACATTTGATCGATGGCTGCACGACGGGGCGCGATTTGTTGTCGCGCAGCTCGGCGAGGAGGCCGCTGGTCTGATCAGCTCGACGGTGCGCAGCTGGGATCCGGTGGACACCGCCAAACGAATTGAACTGCAGATCGGTCCCGACCTGCAGTTCATCCGCATTAACGGCACGCTCGTGGGCGGGCTGGTGGGCCTGCTGCTGCACACAATCGTGCACGCGCTTCCCTAAACGCACACCGCGTGAATACACGCTGCACTTCGTTCCGCACCGTCCGGCATAGGGATGTGCCGGCATTTTCGATGGCTGCAAGCCAGCGAAAATGTAAGCCAAAGGAAAATGACATTTTTCATTTGGCGATGTTCAAAAAGCCATGGATGGCTTTTTGAACACTCAACGCAGTTGCTTAAACCTCCTTCAGTTTCCAGCGTCCGCGGCGGAAGGCCCAGACGGCGCCGACGGAAAGAAACGCCTCCGAGATCGGCACCGCCATAAAGACTCCCTGCGGGCCCAGCGCCAGTGCGTTTGCCAGCCACCAGGCCAGGGGAATCTGGAGCAGCCAGAACGCGAAGAAGTTGAGCACCGTGGGCGTCCGGGTATCACCGGCACCGTTCAGGGCCTGCGTCAGCACCATCCCGAGACCGTAGAAGCAGTACCCCATGCTCAAGATCCGCAGACACTGAACGCCGTAGCCAAGCACCGCCGGATCCTGCGTAAAGATCCCGACAAGCTGTGGTGCGAACAGCAGGAACGCCGTCGCCACAACCAACATGAACGTGACGTTGTACCGGACACACAGCCACGCGGACTGCTGTGCCCGCAGCGGCTGGCCTGCGCCCAGATTCTGTCCCACCAGGGTGGCCGCCGCGTTCGATAGACCCCAGGCCGGCATGATCGTGAAGATAATGATGCGCAGGCCGATGGTGTAGCCGGCCACGGCGGCGCTGCCATGATCGGCAATCAGTCTAGCCAGGAAAATCCAGCTGGTTGTGCCGATGATGAACTGGCCCACCCCGCCGGCACTCACCGTCAGCAGACGGCGCAGCACCGGCATCTGAAGCTTCAGATGGTGCCAGCCCAGCCGCACCTTGCGACGGATGCCGGTGAGCATCCACAGCTGGTAGACAACGCCACAGCCGCGGCCGATGGTGGTCGCAACGGCAGCGCCCGCAACACCTAGCTCTGGGAACGGCCCGACGCCAAAAATCAGCAGCGGGTCGAGCACGATGTTGATGCCGTTCGCCAGCCACAGCGAACGCATGGCGATGCCAGCATCACCAGCGCCACGGAAGACGGCGTTGATAATGAACAGCCAGGTGATGGTCAGGCTGCCTCCCATCAGCCAGACGGTGTATCCGCTGCCCGTCGCGACAACCTGTTCGCTGGCGCCCATCAGCCGCAGGATATCGTCGGCGAACGAAATGCCGAGCACTGCGACCACCACGCTGGTAATCAGCCCCATCCAGAGCGCTTGGCCCGCAACAACCGATGCCTCCTCGTGTCGCTTCTCGCCGACCCGTCTCGCCACCATGGCGGTGGTTCCCATACTGAGGCCGATGGCAACGGCGTAGAGCAGGGTGATTGCGGCCTCCGTCAGGCCTACCGCGGTGACGGCGTCAGCGCCGAGCTTGGCGACAAAAAAGATGTCGGTAACGGCAAACACCGATTCCAGCGCCATCTCCAGCACCATCGGTACCGACAACAGAAAGACCGCCGTGCCGATCGGCCCGACGGTGAAATCTTCGGTCTCACCGCGTACGGCCTGCTTCCACAGCCGCCACCAGCGGCGCACGCCGCCGACGGCCGGCTCCGCGGTACGGTTTTGAGTAACGTTCATGATGACACTCCAGCCCGCCACAGCGCCTCGTGCGCTGCTGCAGTCATTCAATTAGCTTGCGTGGCGCCGGATTTGGCGCCGGGAAGATCGCCGGCCGTTAGGCCGCGCTCGCCAGGGTGCGAGGCTTGCTAAAGGCAAACGGCGATTGCGTCGGCTTGTACATTTCTGCGCTGCTCATCGGCTCTGCCCTTGTGGAGTGAAACATGAAAGAACGAGCGACCATACGCCGATCGCTGGCATTTGCAAGTGTCGGGAGACGTTCCCGGTCGGCAATCTATTTCTTCGCGGCGTTTTCGAAGGTGGTAAGCCGCTGAAAACGTGGGTCAATTAACCAAAGGTTTGCTCAGGTGACAATTTCTGCGCGAATCAGGTTGGTGGTGCCGGACACGCCAAACGGGACGCCGGCGGTGATCACATAGTAGTCGCCGGGCTGAGCAATACCCGTTTGCGTGATCACCTCATTGGCTCGCGCCACCATCTCGTCCGAGTCGCGAATGTCCTCGGCCAGCACCGGATCGATCCCCCAGGACATGGCCAGCTGCTGATAAGACTCCCGATTTGGGGTAATGGCGAGCACGTATTGCGTAACGCGGTGCCGCGCGACGCGGAGCGCCGTGCTGCCGCTTGAGCTGAAGGTCACAATCACCTTGGCGTTGATCGCGCTGGCCATCTGGCAGGCGGCGGACGCAACGCTGTCAGCCAGCGATGCTTCGACGGAAATCTGGGTTTCGCTCATGGCCTTTTGGTAGCCTTCGTCAGCCTCCACCGATAGTGCGATCTGGTTCATAACCCCAACCGTTTCTGTTGGATAGTCGCCGACCGCCGTTTCCGCTGACAGCATGACCGCGTCCGTGCCGTCAAAGATCGCGTTGGCAACGTCGGAAGCTTCAGCGCGCGTCGGCGTGGGTGAGGTGGTCATGCTCTCCAACATCTGCGTGGCGGTCACCACCGGCTTCCCCGCTTCGCGGCAGAGCCGAATCAGTTTTTTCTGAACCATGGGTACGCGGTCGACCGAGAGCTCAACGCCAAGGTCGCCCCGGGCAATCATGATGCCGTCAGCTTCCTCAAGGATGTCAGCGAACCGCTCGATGGCGCTGGGCTTCTCGATTTTGGCCATCAGCTTGGCCCGGCTGGCGTATCGGTCCAGGTAGTGTCGCGCCAGCAGGATGTCGTCGCGGCTGCGTACGAAGCTCATGGCGACCCAGTCGACGTTCAGCTCGGCACCCACCTTAATGTGGGCGGCGTCTTGCTCCGACAGCGCCGGGATTTTGAGGTCGCTGCCGGGCACGTTGATGCCCTTGTTGTTCGACAGCGGCCCGCCGCGCACGACCCGCGTGACCAGGGTTTCTCCCTGGACTTCCGTGACCTCCAGCTCGAGCCGGCCGTCGGCCAGCAGCAGCGTCTCACCGGCCTTAGTATCGCGCGCCAGCCCCGGATAGGTGACGCCAACCCGGTTTTCATCACCCGGTGAGTCGTCGTCGCAGGTCAAACGGAACGTGTTGCCTTCGGTCAGGTTCACCGGCCCGTCCGCAAAGCGCGTGGTGCGAATCTTGGGGCCCTGAAGGTCCTGCAGGATGCCGATGGCCCGGACGGTTCTTTTTTCAGCAGCACGAATTCGCTCGACCACCGCCGCATGGTCCTCCGGCTCACCGTGAGAGAAATTCAGGCGGAATACGTTAACCCCGGCGTCGATCAGTCGTTCCAGCGTGTTCTGATCGGAACTGGCTGGGCCAACCGTTGCGATAATGCAGGTCTTGGAGTTGGTTTTCATGGCTTGCCTGGGGTCTTCGGAGTCGGTATTTTCGAGCTCGAATTTTACAGAAAAAAAACGGCTGGTGTTGAGGGGCAACGCCGGCTGAGAGGTGGGGCTTTGTGATCATTTCCTGCCCCGGCTGCGGAAGCCGGGTATCCAACAAGCACGCGGTCTGCCCACACTGTGGAACCGCTTTGGACGCAGCGACAAACGACGGGATCTCGGCAGACGAAGCCCAGCGTCGTCGACGCTTGCTCCGCCGAGGGCGTATCGAGCTTCAGAGCTACCTGTCCATACTGGTTATGGTTGCCGGAGCGAGCTGGGGCTTCGTTTCCTCCGACTACCTGGAGTATCCAGTACCCTTCTGGCCGATGGCGGTGACGAGCACCGGCGCACTTTGGTACCTGGGCGTAAGGGTTTACGGCATCTTCGTACGCTGAGGGGGCGTTAGCGAAGCAGCGCTATTTCCTGAGCTCGTCTTCCCACTGGAACTTCCGATCGGTGACGATCGCCTCGAGCGTGGCGATACGGTCCTTGAGCTCTACGATTTCCGCCGCCATGGCGCGTTCGCGCTGCGTCGGTTCTTCGGTTTCCTCGTCGTCCAGGCTTTCATCCCAAAGCTGTCGCCACCAGGTCGGGCGCTTGCCGACCTCACGCCGCTGCCGGCGGGCTTCGCCGTTGGCGCTCACGCGGCTTTCCAGCGCGCTCATCAACACACAGCAGGCCCAAACGAACATGCCAAACAAAAACCATTGCAGTGCAGTTGCCATTCAGGCCTTCTCCTAACGTCTAAGGGCTTGAATCGTCGCATTTTTTGGGGTCCTGCGTAATTGACAAAAGTCATGATCACCCCTGGTCCATAGGCACCGCAGCGTCCTTGGGTTATTCTCAAGCCTATGAAAGTGAAACAGTTTCTAGAGACCTACCGCGCAGCGTTCGACGCCTTTGACGCGGACAGCATCGCCGACCTTTACCATTACCCCGGCCTCATCGCGTCCATGGATCAGAGCGAGGCGCTGCTCACCCGGGATGACGCGGTGAAATATTTCGCCCGTGTGTGCGATACCCACAAGCGGATGGGCTATCACCGGGCGCTGCTGCTTAGCAGCGAGCGCGCGACGCTGACCGAAAAC
Organism: Pseudomonadota bacterium; assembly: GCA_039033415.1. NCBI lineage: Bacteria > Pseudomonadati > Pseudomonadota > Pseudomonadota bacterium. The sequence continues at coordinate 61,773 of JBCCCR010000029.1, forward strand.
CTGGCGACGGTCACCGTACGTTGGCGCTTCGAAACGTCAACCGGTCAGGTGATTACGGAGTTTGACTGCACCTACACGCTCTGCGACCTCGGTTCCGGGGTCAAAGCCTTCTCTGCGGTGGTACACGGTTAGTCTCCCAGCAAAGGGACGCGATCGATCGCTCCCGCGACCGACGTAAAAACCCATGGATTCATGCCCCCCGGCTCACGGCTGAAGCCACGCCCCCGAGGGTGACATTCCCCGGCCGGGCCGATAAACTATATCTCTTTATCCGATTAAAGAGATATTTAACATGCGAAGCCACCTGTTTACGTCGGAGTCGGTGTCGGAAGGGCACCCAGATAAGGTCGCCGACCAGATTTCCGACGCGGTGCTGGACCAGATTATCGACCAGGACCCGGCAGCCCGTGTGGCCTGCGAGACCATGGTCAAGACCGGCGTGGCGATCGTCGGTGGAGAGATCACTACCTCGGCCTGGGTCGATCTCGAGGAGCTGATCCGCGGCGTCATCAACGATATCGGCTACAACTCTTCAGCGGTGGGTTTCGACGGCTCCACGTGCGCGGTGGTTAACATCATCGGCAAACAGTCGCCCGATATCGCGCAGGGCGTCGACCGGTCGTCCCCGGAAGAGCAGGGTGCCGGTGACCAGGGCCTGATGTTTGGCTACGCTACCGACGAAACGGACGTGCTGATGCCAGCGCCCATCCACTTCTCCCACAAGCTGGTTGAGCGCCAGGCGCAGGTGCGACGTGAAACCTCAGAAGGCCAGCAGTACCTGCGTCCGGACGCGAAGTCGCAGGTCACGTTCCGCTACGAAGACGGCCAACCTGTTGCCATCGACGCCGTGGTGCTGTCGACGCAGCACAGCCCGGAGATTTCCCAGGCGGATCTGACCGAGCTGGTGCAGGAACAGATCATCAAGCCGGTGCTGCCGCACCAGTGGCTGTCCTCGCAAACGAAGTACCACATCAATCCGACGGGCAAATTTGAAATCGGTGGCCCCGTGGGCGACTGCGGCCTGACGGGACGCAAAATCATCGTCGACACCTACGGCGGGATGGCCCGGCACGGTGGTGGTGCATTCTCGGGCAAAGACCCGTCGAAAGTGGACCGCTCGGCAACCTACGCCTGCCGCTACGTGGCCAAGAACATTGTGGCGGCCGGTCTGGCCAAGCGCTGCGAGATTCAGGTTTCCTACGCGATCGGTGTCGCCGAGCCCACCTCAGTTACCGTCGAGACGTTCGGCACTGAGACGATCCCGGTGGAGCGAATTGAGGCACTCGTCGCTGAACACTTCGACCTGCGCCCGTACGGCTTGATGCAGATGCTGGATTTGATTCGACCGATCTATCGGCAAACCGCGGCGTACGGACACTTTGGCCGAATCTACGACGCGGCGACTGGCGCATTCAGCTGGGAAAATACCGACAAGGCGGCGGAACTTAGAGCGGCCGCGGGTTAAAACGTATTCGATACACCTGAATTTGACGATTCGGGTTTTAACGTGACAGAAATCAGGCTGATGAGAAGCGCTGCAAGCCAAAAAAGGCCCAGGCTCATCACGTCTGACGATCATAACGGCGCTACCCGACTCATTAGGAGCACATAGTTTATGAGCGCAGTAATTCAACCGGAGGTGGGCAAAGACTACCTCGTCAAAGATATCAGTCAGGCCGACTTCGGCCGGAAGGAAATGAGCATCGCCGAATCGGAGATGCCCGGCCTGATGGCACTCCGCGAGGAGTTTGGTGACGCGCAGCCACTGGCGGGTGCGCGGATCGCCGGTTCACTGCACATGACCATCCAGACCGCCATGCTGATCGAAACGCTGACGGCCTTGGGTGCAGAGGTCCGCTGGGCGTCCTGCAACATCTACTCAACGCAGGATCACGCGGCGGCAGCCATTGCAGCCTCGGGTGTACCGGTGTTCGCCTACAAAGGCGAGACCCTGGACGAGTACTGGGAGTACACCCATCGCATCATGCAGTGGCACGACGGCGGCACGCCGAACATGATTCTCGATGACGGCGGTGATGCCACCATGCTTATTACCCTGGGGTCAGCCGCGGAGAAAGATCCTTCGGTGCTCGACAATCCGGGCAGCGAAGAAGAGCGCTCGCTGTTTGCCTCGATCCGTCAGCGTCTAGAGTCTCAGCCGGGCTTCTACAGCAATATCCTCGGCAACATCAAGGGCGTGACCGAAGAGACCACCACGGGCGTTAACCGCCTGTACCGGCTGGCGGAAAAGGGCGAGATGCCGTTTCCGGCAATCAACGTCAACGATTCGGTCACCAAGTCCAAGTTCGACAACCTGTACGGCTGCCGCGAGTCGCTGGTGGACGGCATCAAGCGTGCCACCGACGTGATGATCGCCGGCAAGATCGCCATCGTGGCGGGCTACGGTGACGTGGGCAAAGGCTCCGCACAGTCGCTGCGTGGCCTCGGCGCCAACGTCTGGATCACCGAAATCGATCCGATCTGCGCTCTGCAGGCGGCGATGGAAGGCTATCGCGTCGTCAACATGGAAGACGAAGGCATCGTCGAGCAGGCCGATATCTTTGTGACCGCCACGGGCAACTATGACGTCCTGCGTCGAAGCCATCTCGAGCGGATGAAGAACGAGGCGATCGTCTGCAACATCGGTCACTTCGACAACGAAATCGATGTCGCAGGCCTGGAGGAATACACCTGGGAGCCGATCAAGGATCAGGTCGACCACGTGGTGTTCCCCGACGGCAAGCGGATTATCCTGCTGGCCGGCGGTCGCCTGGTAAACCTGGGCTGCGGCACGGGTCACCCGAGCTTCGTGATGTCCAACTCCTTCACCAACCAGACGCTGGCTCAGATGGAACTGTTCAATAACGCGGACGACTACGAGAACAAGGTCTACGTTCTGCCGAAGCACCTGGACGAAAAGGTTGCGCGGCTGCACCTGGATCGCATCGGTGCCCGCTTGACCGAGCTGTCGCCGGAACAGGCTGACTATCTTGGGCTGAAGGTCGAAGGCCCCTACAAGCCTGATCACTACCGCTACTAAGCGGCAGTCCTTAAGTTTCCGGCCGCCGCGGGGCGGCCGGATTCCTCCTCCCGCCCATCCGGGTTATCCATGACCAACTTCAGCTTCGAGTACTTCCCGCCGCGGAACAGCGCCCAGCGCGAGCGCTTTAAGGAAACGCACCAGCGTTTGCGGGCGCTCAAGCCCGAATACTTTTCGGTGACCTTCGGTGCCGGCGGCACGACGCGAGACGAGACGGCGGATACCGTCGACGAGATTCGGGCGACCGATCCCGTTGCGCCACATATCTCCTGCCGAGGCGGCACCGAGGACACGATCAGCGCACTGCTCGATCGCTATCGGGCAAAGGGTGTTGATCGACTGGTTGTTTTGCGAGGTGACCCGACCTCCGGCTCGGTCGGCGGTGACCGCTTCGCCTACGCCTGCGATCTTGTTTCGTTTATCCAGCAGAACTATCCGCAGCAGTTCTCCATCGCGGTAGCCTGCTATCCGGAGGTGCATCCGGAAGCCTCGAGTGCCGCAAAAGATCTGGCCTACTTTAGATCGAAGGTCGATGCGGGTGCTTCGGAGGCGATCACGCAATATTTTTTCAACGCGGACGCGTACTTCCGGTTCGTCGATGCGGCGACCGCCGCGGGCGTTGAGGTACCGATCGTTCCAGGCATCATGCCGGTGACCAACTACGCTCAGCTCAAGCGCTTTTCGGACGTTTGCGGTGCGGAGATTCCGCGCTGGATGGAGGCGAGGCTACGAGACTTCGGCGACGACAAAATAGCGATTGCTGACTTCGGGCTGGAAGTGGTCGGGGAAATGTGTGAGCGACTCATTGCCGGCGGCGCCCCGTCGCTTCACTTCTATACGCTGAATCGCGCCGCCGCGACGGTCAAGCTGATCGACGCGCTGGGCCTAGCGGAAGCATCCTGACGGCAACGTCGGGCATCCGTGCCCGTAACGCCAATCCGTGGTGTGCCGTCAGGACCGGGCTTGCGCCCGGACTTGCTGCCTACAGCCCGGAACTGAGCCTTTCCGCCATCCACTGGCGAACAAAGCGATCGTCCTCTTGATAAACGGGCACGTCGTCTGCGGCCGTCCTGAGGCCGAGCTCGAGTTCCGCGATGGTCGCCGCTTCCCTGGCGTCCGGGGTTTCTTGAAACCCTTCGGTGCTATCCCACTGCATCTCCATCATTGCTGTCTCCTTGGCTGTTGCTTCTGCCTGCCTCGTCGCCGTGTCCTGCCGGGTTGAGGCCCTCGTGGGTGTTTCCTTTCACTCCACGGCTTAAAGTATACGGCCGGCCGGAGCCGTTTTCTGTCAACGAATGTGTGCCCGGCGTAAGCAATTGTTAACTCGGAGATCGAGCCCATTAACTCTGTAAAAACAACCTGTTGTGGCGTTTTTTGGCGGCTCTTCGCCGGACCGACGGTGCTGATCTGGGGACTGGCGGCGGCGGGCTGCTACCGACAGCCGGTCCCGGACCTGAGCAATCTGCCCTCCGCACCGTCCCAGGCAGCTGAGCCATCGCCGGGGGGTTCCGTGGCAACGCCACCCGAGGAACCAGCCCCTGAGGCGCCAGCGGTGCGGCGCTACCGGGTTGTTGACAGTCGGATGCTGGTCAAGGTTTATCGCGCCGGCCGGCTGGCCCGGCTGGGTCACAATCACACCATTGAAGCATCGATCCTCGGCAGCTTTTCCCTGGAGGATGATCGGGTGAAGGCCGAGCTGTATGTCCGACCGGCCGAGCTGCTGGTTGACCGGCCGGAAACCCGTGCAGCGCAGGGCGAAGACTTTGCCGGCGCTATCAAGCCGAAAGACGTTGAGGGAACCCGCGGTAACCTGCTCTCGGAGAAGGTGCTGAACCCGCTGGAGCATCCGTTTATCCGCGCCACGATTGACGACTCGGCCGACGCTGACGGCAGCGTCACAGTTACCTTTGAGCTGGCGGGCGCAACGGCGACGCAAGCGCTTGACGTGGAGAGGCTGAATGACAGTTTTTGCCGTCCGGCCTTTCGGGGAGCGGTTACGCTGGGCCACGACGACTTTGGGCTAACGCCGTTTTCCATCCTGGGCGGGGCGGTGTCGGTGGCGAACGACTTCGAGGTGAGCTTCACGCTGGCCGGCGATCTGGAGGTTCAGGACGGCGGGGTCTGCCAGGATTAACCGGCCGCTCCCAGCAGGTCCCAGCGGTTGCCGTAGAGGTCGGCAAAAACGCAGACGCAGCCATAAGGCTCCTCTCTCGGCTCCTCCAGGAAATTCACGCCGGCCTCCTTCATCGACCGATAGCTCTCCCAGAAGTTGCTGCTCTGCATAAAAAGAAACACGCGCCCGCCGCCCTGCTTCCCCACCGCCGACCGCTGCTCGTCGTCGGCAGCTCTTGCGAGCAGCAGTGCACATCCACCGCCGGGCGGAGCCACCCGCACCCACCGCTTGTGATCACCGAGCGCGGTGTCCTCAAGCAGCGTAAAGCCGAGCCGGTTGGTAAAATAGTCGATCGCTTCATCGTAGTCGTGGACCAGCAACGCCAGGCTGCTGATGGTGGTTTCCGTCATCGTGAAATTCCTCTGGTTGATCGTCCGCTGACGCGGAACTCGACCCCTGGATCCGTAGGGCCGCGGAGTTGCAATTACGGTCAAAGTGAACTTTGATCAGTATTCGGCGCTCCTTCAAGCGTCGCTTCTGCTTAAATCCGGCGGCAGCAAACGTCGGGAGGGAACTACTTATGATTCGATCGAATAACGTACCCGGGAAGCGGAAGCTATGGGCGCTGGTCTGCGTGGGCGCTTTGGTGACGGCTCCGGCCTTCGCCGGCGAAGGGGATAGCGCACCGCTCACCGCCGCCGGCCCCAACCCTGCAGCGCCAGCAGAACTGGCTCAGTATGGAGCGCTCAAAGGCAGCTGGTCTTGCGAAAGCTCGTCGCAGGGTCCTAACGGCGAGTGGCAAACGCTGCCTGGCCGGGCGACCTGGAGCTGGTACTACGTGCTGGACGGTCATGCGGTGCAGGACGTCTGGAAGCCGGCGGCCGAGGGCGCGCCCTGGGGTACCAACCTGCGTACTTATGACGCTGAGAAGAAGCAATGGCACATGGTCTGGGCGACGCAGGCGCAGCCCGAGTTTGACTACTACGAGGCAACCTACAGCGAGGGCATGATTGTGATGCGGGGCGAAAATCCGCCGCGTACCGCGAACATTCCGCCGCACGCGGCAAAGATTACGTTCTACAACATGAGTGACGAACACTTCGACTGGAAGTATGAGGCGACCGCTCCGGGCAGCGACAGCGGCTGGTCTCCGTTCAGCCGTATCTCCTGCGATCGTCTTAATTAGTCACCGGAAAAGTGGTCAACAGTTGATCGACCGCTGCGGCGCCGGGCATCGACGGCGCCGCGCCGAGAGCGGTCGTCGACAGCGCGGCCGCAGCCGCAGCACGTGTCAGCGCAGTCTGAAGCGCTTCGCCCCCAGCGAGCGCAGCCGCCAGATTCCCGTTGAACGCATCCCCCGCGCCCGTCGTATCGATCGCGTTGACGCTAAACGCATTGTAGCGTCCATACGCCTCGGGCAGGTGCCAGTAGTTGTCGGCTGGCACCGAGAAAAAGCCGCCTCGACGGCCCATGGTGATCACTACGGTGGCGCCACCCAGCTGCCCGCACCATCCCTGTAGCTGTTCGGGCGGCGCGCTCGCCCAGTCGGCGGGCAGCGCTTCGCCGGTGCGCGCCGCCAGGAGCGCCGCAAACTCAGCCTCATTGGGCGTCACCAGATCGGTGAGATCCAGCAGGGTTTCTGCGCCGGGCAGGTCGGCCGGCGCTGGGTTCAACATGGCCAGCGCGCCGCGCTGAGCGGCGTCTGCCAGCGCCTGGCGCGTCAGCTCCAGCGAACACTCCTGCTGGGCGAGCAGCACCGTGCAGCCGTCAGCGGGCCTGTCGGGGAGATCGGCCGCCCGGTAGGTGAGCTCAAGGTTGGCCCCGGGGGCCACAACAATCTGGTTTTCACCGGACGTCTCGGAGACCACGCACGCAACGCCGGTCGGTTGGCTGCCGTGCTGCCAGCGGCACCGAAGGCCGATTGCGGTCGCAAAGGCCTGGACCTGCCCGCCCTGCGCGTCGTCACCCAGGGCGCCGGCAAACGTGGTCTCAGCGCCCGCTCGATGCGCCGCCACGGCCTGGTTGAAGCCTTTGCCACCGTGAGCGGTGGCAAACGTCCCGAGGCGGGTCTCGCCGCGGGCCGGCAGCTGCTCGCTGCGAAAAAGCATGTCGCAGTTGTAGCTTCCAACCACCAGCACCGGCATCACGGTCACCTCGCCTGAGATCGGGCCATACCTTATCATTCCGGGAGGACAGCATTGACGGCGCGGCTGCGGTCGCTGCAGGCAGGGGATTGAGCAAGCGATTTTCCATACCGATTCTGGGCTGGGTGGCTATCGGTCTGACCGTGGTCGGCGCGCTGCCGTTTGCCCTGTCCTGGTATCAGATTCAAAGCAGCCGCGAAGCGATGGTCGACCAGACCCAGCTCACCCACCTGCTGGTTGCCCGCGCGAATGCTGACGGTATCGGCGATTACCTGAACGTGATGGACGGTCTGCTCGCGTCCGCCGGCGATCACGAAGACGTCTATCTGCAGCCAAACTCTGAGGCCTCGCTCGAGGTATTAAAAGAAACCCTGGCGACGCGTGATGAGCTCAAGTCGCTCGGCCTTTACGCCCGGAAATCCGCCGGTGGTCCGCAGGCGGCGGTGAGCAACGAAGAGATTTTTGTCCTGGCCAAAAAAGGCCAACCCAGCGCGTCGGGTGAGCTGCTGGAGCGCGTACTCAACGAGGGCCCGCTGGCGGTGCGCCGCCAGCAGCGCAGCTATCTGGTGCTCGGCCGCGAAACGGCGCGCCCCGGGGTCTTTTTGGTGGCGCTGCTCGACAACACCCAGCTCCGTGACCGCTCGGCGCCGCCGGAGCTCGGCGATGCGGCGCGCCTTGCCGTGATCGATGCTGACGGGAAGCTGGTGGCCGGTGACGGCGACGCGGTCGGGCTCGTTCCCGACCATATCCTGACCCAGACGCGGGAGGCGCCGGTCCGGTCGGACGCCCATCGCTTCAGCCTGGATGAGGGTTTTGGGGTTGCCGCCTTTGCGCGGATTCCCGCCGCAGACTGGTCCGTACTGTCGGTCCAGCCGGCCCGTCAGGCTGAACGCGCAACCACCCAGATGCGGCGCACGGCCTGGCAGGCGTTCGGCGCGCTGGCGCTCGTGATGGGGCTGCTGATGCTCGGCGCTCATCGCCTTGTCGTCCGTCCGGTGCGCCAGATGATCGCCGCGCAGCGGCGGCTGCTGGGCAGTGACAGCAGCGGCGGCAGCGAAATGTCTCAGCTCAAAGACTCCTTCGAAAAGCTGGAACAGGCGATGGCTGAAAGGGACAGTCTGAGTGAGGTGTGCCTGGATCGCTATCAGATCACGCGGCGGATCGGATCGGGCGCTATGGGAACGGTTTATCTGGGCTGGGATCCGAAGCTGCGGCGCGAGGTGGCGCTCAAGACCATTAAGCTCGACAGCGATCTGCCGGCGTCGGAGCGCGAGGAATTGACCGCCGCGTTGCTCCAGGAGGGCATCACGAGCGCAGGTCTGACCCACCCGAATATCGTGACGGTTTACGACGTGCTCGGCAACGACGAGTTCGCTTTTATTGCGATGGAGTATGTTGACGGCGAGGGGCTCGACGAGCAGCTGAAGCGTGAGGTGCGAATGTCACCACGCACGGTGGCCAACGTAGCCGAGGCGACCCTCAAAGGGCTGCGGGCCGCTCACGAACGCGGCGTCATTCATCGGGATATCAAGCCGGCGAACATCATGGTCTCCAAGGACGGCTCGGTGAAGGTTTCGGACTTCGGGATCGCCGGACTGCTTAATCGAAGCGGTGAGGGGGAGCGCGTGATCAAAGGCACGCCCGGCTACCTGGCACCGGAGTCTTATCTGACGGCTGAGTTCGGCGTCGCCACGGATCTGTTTGCCGTCGGCGTGGTGATGGTAGAGTGCCTGACAGGAAGGATGGTATTTGCGGGGCGCAACACGGCCCAGATCATTACCCGGACGTCTTCGGTCGACGTCAGCCTGTCGCCCGAGATCGCGGCCCATGTTCCGGAGGTGATGCTGGGCCTGATCGATGATCTGCTCGAAAAAACTCCGGCCAAACGACCGGCCAGCGCGGCTGAGGCGCTCGAACGACTAGCGCCGGTTGTAGTGATGCTGGCCGGAGCCCCCGAGGACGCCGCCGACCTCGACGACACGACACCGCTGGAAGCAGGGAATGACTCAGGCAACGCAACGCCAGAAACGCAGGTGCTGGATACGGTGGCTGCTACTCGCCGCATCGATTCCTAGCGCCGCCTCGGCGCAGTCGAGCGACCTGATCGACAGACTGGGCCTGCCGCCCGGCGACTACTGGTACGCCAGCAACGGACTGGCGATTCCCCTGACCGAACGGTCCGCCGATCCCGCACCGCTGAACGAGGTGCTGGTGCTGCGGCGTGAGGATGGCGAGCTTCAGCCCGTCGGCTGGTTTGAGATAACCGAGGAGACCCAGGCCAGCGCGCCCAGCACCGCCACGCAGGTGACCGTTGACGGCACCCAACCGCAGGGCAGCATGCGTCTCAGCGGCAGCTGGCTGACGGCTGACGGTGGCAGGCTGATGGCGGCGCCATCTGTCCGACTAGTGCTGAGTTTTAAGGACCCGGCGGGGCTGGATCGGTGGGTATTAAGCGATACGCACCCGATCTCGATCAGCGGTGGTCGCTGGCGGCCCGGCCTGCATCAGCTCACCGCGCTTGCCGGCGACGCGTTCGGCAACGAGGGAGTCGCAGCGAAGCTGAGCTTTGAGGTGGACGGCGCCGGCCCGGAGCTCAATTGGGCGATCGAGTCGGAAGCGCTGGGTGAGGGGTCCCGCGGCGCGGTGTATCAGCCGCCGGTCAGCCTGTCGCTCAACGCTGACGATCCAGCCGGGGTGGCGACGCTGGAGCTGGATCGCGGCGCTGGCTGGGAGGTGGTGGCCGCGGGCGCGCCGCTTGCGATCAGCGCGAGCCGGGCGAGCCTTCGCGCGACCGACCGGCTGGGCAATACGACGGTGAGCGAAGCCTCGTGGCGCTACGATCGAGAGCCGCCGGAGATCCGCGTACTCGCCGAGGGTGTCGAGCTCGCGGAGCGAGAAGAGGTTGCGTTGCCGGTCGGAGGCGTGCTGACGATTCTGGTCACCGATGAGGGCGCCGGCGTCGAAAACGCGACCTACCGCTACAACGGCACGCCACCGCAGCCGCTGCCCGAGACCATCCGCTTTGTCGATCGAGGCTGGTACCAGGTGCAGCTCCGTGCCATCGATCGCCTCGGCAACGAGCGTGTGCGTCACGTTGACGTCCGCACCTCACCCCGTCGCTCCCGGCCCATGCGCGCAGCCGATACAATGAAAGACGACGGAGGCAGCGGCCTATGAGATGGGTCCTTACAACGCTGCTGCTCGGGTGCGCCGCGCTCCACGCCCAGGAGCAGGTGGACGACACGCTCGGGATCCACATCGTTAAGCCGGGCGAGACGCTCTGGGACATCACGCGGTATTACCTCGGCGAGGACTTTCTCTGGAAAGAAAACTGGCGGCTCAATCCAGAGATTCAGGATCCCAATCGGCTGCGCATCGGGCAGCAGCTGACGGTCATTAAGGAACGGCGCATCACGGCGGAAAAAGCGCTGGTTCGAACCGTTGCCAATCAGGTCGATAAAAACCTCCAGCGCACGGCCTGGGAGTCGGCTCGGCCGGGCGACCAGCTGGCCGAGCGGGATGGTGTCAGAACGCGGCAAAGCTCGTCCGCGGAGCTCCAGTTCACCGATGCCTCGCTGCTGCGGGTCGGCGAGTTCTCGCAGATTTTCCTGCAGCAGAAGACCACAACGCTGCGCGGCGTGGACCGCGGACGGATCGAGGTGCGCCGCGGCGCAGCGGAACTCGAATTTGCGCCCATGAGCCGCCGCCGGACCGAGATTGAGCTGATCGCTGGTAGCGCCGTCACCCGACCCAAGCCGGGCGACGACGGGCGAGGCAAGATCGCCGCCGGCGCTGATGAGGAAGACGGCAGCGCCCGGGTGATGGTGTATGAAGGCAGCTCGCTGGTGGAGGCCGCTGGTACCCAGGTCGCGCTGCGCAAGGGTACGGGTTCGAAGGTACCGGCCAACGGCCCACCGTCACCGCCCGAGCAGCTGCTGGCCTCTCCGCGCAGACTTGAGCCCGCTGACGGGACGGTTTGGAAAGTGGCCAACATGCGCGTGTCCTGGCGAGCGGTTCGCCGAGCGGATCACTACCGCGTCGAGATCTGCCGGGACCCTGACTGCGGTTCGCTGATCCTGCGCAGTGGCCCCGTCGCAGAGACGAGCTGGCAGCCCACGCTGCCCGAGGCTGGCGACCACTACTGGCGGGTCCGCGGGGTCAGCGCCAGCGGGCTGGAAGGCTACGCCAGCAAGGCGACACTCCTGACGCTGGAGACGCTTCGCATCGACGATCGGCCGCCGGCGGTTGCCGCCTACCCAACGGGTCCACACCGGTGGCGGGACGGTCAGCTGCTCGTTGCCCCCGACACCGAACTAACGCTAACGGCCTTTGATGCAGGCATCGGGCTGGACTACCTGGAGTATCGCTGGGGTGAGGGTCAGTGGGAGCGTGTTAACAAGGGGGCCCGCGTTCGCTTAGCCGCCGGTGGGCCGGCTCCGGTGCTCCAGCTGCGGGCGGCTGATCTCCTGGGCGCGCTCAGCAATCCGGTGACCATCAGGCTCGAAGTGCTGCCAAGGCCCGGCCCCTAACGGGCGATCGACGGCGGAGCTTGAGGAGCTCGGCAACCGCCCGGGACAATTTTGTGTACCATTAGCGCCGCCGGAGCGGCTGGAACTGTCGCCAGGCAAGCCGGCAGCGCCGACTGATCAGTCTTCGAGATTTTTCAGCAACGCAAGTGGACCGACTTCCGTTTGCTCACGTGTTCAAGCCTGACGGCCAGCAAAATGCTGCATTTCCCGGCGAGCGGGTGCGGCACAAAAACACAGAAAAACGAGGGAACGCCGCAAATGAAAAAGCTATTTTGGGTGCTGCTGTTCGCGCCGCTGACCGTGCTGGCGCAAGACGGCAGTATCGATCAACGTATCAACAGCTTGGTCCAGCCGATCACCGACGCAGTGTTTTTGGTCATCTTTTACCCGATCACGTTGTTTGGTTCCGGCGTACCCTTTATCGTGATCTGGCTGGTGGTCGGCGCCACCTTCTTCACCCTCTACTTCGGATTCATCAACGTCAGGGGATTTGCTCAGGGTTTTCGCCTGATTCGGGGCGACTATTCCGACCCGGATTCGCCCGGCGAGGTGTCCCATTTTCAGGCGCTGGCAACCGCGGTGTCGGGCACCGTAGGACTGGGCAACATCGCTGGCGTGGCCGTGGCGGTGACCCTCGGCGGCCCGGGCGCCACGTTCTGGATGATTCTGGCCGGCCTGCTGGGCATGTCCACCAAGTTCTGCGAGTGCACGCTCGGCGTGAAATACCGCAATGAGTATCCCGACGGCACCGTTTCCGGCGGACCGATGTATTACCTGTCCCGCGGGCTGGCGGAACGGTCACCGGCGCTGGCGCCGCTGGGCAAGCTGCTGGCCGTAATGTTTGCGCTGCTGTGCATCGGCGGCTCTTTCGGCGGCGGCAACATGTTCCAGGCCAACCAGGCACACGCGATGGTGGTCTCCGTCACCGGCGGCAACGAAAGCTTTCTCGCGGACAAGGGCTGGCTGTTTGGGCTGGTAATGGCGGCCCTGGTCGCGGTGGTGATCATCGGCGGTATCAAATCGATCGCCCGTGTGACCGGCAAGCTGGTGCCTTTTATGGCGGCACTCTACATCGCTGCAGCGTTGGTGATCCTCGGCGTCAACTTCGATCAGATTCCGGGCGCGTTCGCCGCGATCGTCAGCGGCGCGTTTGCCCCGACGGCGGTGGTCGGCGGTGCCGTGGGTGTGTTGATCCAGGGCTTTCGCCGCGCGGCGTTTTCCAACGAAGCCGGCACCGGCTCAGCCGCCATCGCCCACTCGGCGGTCAAGACCAAAGAGCCGGTCACCGAAGGCCTCGTGGCGCTCTGGGAGCCCTTTATCGATACGGTTGTCATCTGCACCATGACCGCGCTGGTGCTGGTGATCTCCGGTTTCTGGCGGGTCGACGCAACCGTGGACGTCGACAGCGCGGCGCTCTACGCCCAGGCGCAGGAGTCGGCGGTGGTGGTGGAGCAGGCGGAACGGGGCACCGAGCTTCGCCTGCTCAACAGCAGCGACGGCTGGCACGAGGTCTGGCGGGAAGACGCGGATAACCTGTGGGTTCAGGAATCGGACCTCGAGCTGATCCAGGGTGTTGCCAAGACCAACCGTGCGTTTGCCGATACGCTGAGCTGGTTCCCCTACGTGCTGGCGCTGGCGGCGGTCCTCTTTGCGTTCTCCACGATGCTGGCGTGGTCGTACTACGGGATGAAATGCTGGACCTTTCTGCTCGGGGAAGGGGTCGGGAAGGAGACGGCTTACAAGATGGTCTTCTGTGTGTTTGTGGTGATCGGCAGCTCGATGAATCTGACCGCGGTCACCGACTTTTCCGACGCGATGATTCTAGGGATGGCCTTTCCCAATATTATTGGTCTGTACCTGCTCGGCGGTGTGGTTAAGCGGGAGCTTAAGAGCTACCTCAGCCGGGTGCGCAGCGGCGAGATCCAGTCCTATCGCTAGTCTGGGTTTAACCACCGCAGGCGCCGGAATGCCGCAGCAGCGGCGCCTCACCTGATGGGGGACGTAATCTCCGGCATTGTCGGTCTGACCGGTTTGATCCTGATCGGGCTGGCGTTTTCGCGCCACCGTCGTCAGGTGGACTGGCGGACCGTGTTGACGGGCGTTCTGCTGCAGATCCTATTTGGTGCGTTTGTCATCCTGACTCCTTTAGGTAGTCGCGTCTTCGACGCGCTGGCGTCCTTTTTTATCACCGTGATCGAGTTTTCCAGGGCCGGCGCGATGTTTATCTTCGGCGGGCTCTCGGAGCAGGAAAGCAGCTTCGGCTTTATCTTCGCGTTTCAGGTGCTGCCGACCATCATCTTTTTTGCGTCGCTGATGGCGGTGCTCTACCACCTGGGGGTCATGCAAAAGGTGGTCGGGAGCATGGCCTGGGTCATGCGCAAATTTATGCGCGTCAGCGGCGCAGAATCCCTCGCCGTAGCGGCCAATGTCTTTGTCGGGCAAACCGAAGCGCCGCTGGTGGTTCGGCCCTACATCGCCCGCATGACGCAGTCTGAGCTGCTCACGATGATGGTGGCGGGCATGGCGACCATCGCCGGTGCGGTGCTGGCCGCCTACATTGCGCTTCTTGGTGGCGACAGCGATCAGGAGAAGCTGTTTTTCGCCAAACATCTGCTGTCAGCCAGCATCATGGCCGCGCCGGCGACCATCGTCATCGCCAAGCTGTTGATTCCCGAGACCGGCGAGTCGCTCACCATGGGCTCGGTGAAGTTTGAAGTCGAAAAAACCGCCCACAACGCCATCGAGGCGGCGGCCAACGGCGCCGGCGACGGCTGGCGCCTGGCGATGAATGTCGGCGCCATGCTGCTGGCTTTTATCGCGCTGATCGCGCTGGTCAACTGGCCGCTCGAGTGGCTGGGTCAGGTGACAGGCCTCAACGAGATGCTGGGCAAACCGCTGAATCTCGCCGTGATCCTGGGCTATCTTCTGGCGCCGCTGGCCTGGCTGATCGGTGTGCCCACCGCCGACATCACCACCGTCGGCAGTCTGATTGGACAGAAGCTGGTGGCCAACGAGTTCATCGCCTACGCCGCGTTCAGCGAGATCCAAAACGAGATGTCGGATAAGGCCCGGCTGATCACCACCTACGCGCTCTGCGGTTTCGCCAATTTTTCTTCGATTGCCATTCAGATCGGCGGCATCGGGCCGCTGGCGCCGGACCGGCGCAGCGAAATCGCGGCCTTCGGCCTGCGCGCCGTACTCGGCGGTACGCTGGTGTCGATGATGACGGCCACCATCGCCGGTGTGCTGCATTCCTTCTGACCCACGGGTGCCGCGGGCGGTAGCACCTGACGCTACCTCCGGGGCCGTGCGAAGCGCCTTTTCCGGTCGAGCGGCTGAATTGGCCCGCCGGCGGCTATAGTCTAGCGATGGACAAGGCTTCCAACACCCAAGAGAGATCGCTGATCAGTCAGCGCCGTTTCGGGCCGTTTTTCGGAACGCAGGCGCTGGGTGCATTCAACGACAACGTTTTCAAGCAGGCGCTGATTATTTTGATCACCTACCAGGGGCTCAGCCTCTGGGGGCTTGACTCGGGCAAACTCGTCAATCTGGCGGCGGTGGTTTTTATCCTGCCGTTTTTTCTGCTGTCCGCCACTGCTGGCCAGCTGGCTGACCGCTTTCAAAAGGCGATGCTGATCCGCTATATCAAGGCGTTCGAAATCGGCGTGATGTGTCTGGCCGGGCTGGCCCTTTGGATGAATTCGGTGCCGTTCCTGCTGCTGGTGCTGTTCCTGGCTGGCGCGCAGTCGTCCTTTTTTGGCCCCGTGAAGTACGCAATCCTGCCCCAGGTGCTCAGCACCGAGGAGCTGGTCAAAGGCAACGGGCAGGTCAGTATGGGGACGTTTGTTGCCATCCTGCTCGGTAGCCTGACCGGGGGTGCGCTGATCGCGATCGACGGGGTCGGCTGGCAGCTTGTGGTGGTGGTGCTGATGATCGTAGCGACGCTCGGTTATGGCTTTTCCCGAAAGATCCCCGACGTACCGGTGGCCGACCCTAACCTCAAGATTGATCCCAACCTGTTTCGCCAGACCGCGAGGATGCTGGGCCACGCTCGTGAGAACCTGGTCGTGTTCCGATCGATTCTCGGCGTTTCCTGGTTTTGGTTTTTCGGGTCGGTGATGCTGGCGCAGCTACCGCCGCTGGTGCGCGACGTGCTGGGCGGCAACGAGTCGGTCGCCATTTTGGTGTTTACCCTGTTTTCGCTGGGGATCGGGACCGGTTCCATCCTGTGTGACAAGCTGTCAGCGAGGCGAGTCGAAATTGGGCTGGTGCCGCTGGGCGCCTTTGGTCTGTCGGCGTTCGGGCTTGATCTCTATTTTTCCGCCGGCACGCTCGCGTTGAGCGCGGACGTGACCACCCTGGCCGGCGTCGGAGAGTTTCTGGCGCGGCCTGGGGCGAAACGCTTTGTCGCGGACGTGCTGCTCATCGGCACCGCTGGGGGCTTCTACATCGTGCCCCTGCTGGCGCTGATTCAGCATCGCAGCGAACCGGACAAACGCTCCCGCGTCATCGCCGGCGGCAACGTGCTCAACGCGCTGCTGATGGTGCTGGCCGGCATCTACTCGATCGCTGCTCTGAGCCTGGGCCTGGACGTGACCCAGCTGATTGCGCTGACCGCGGTGCTCAACGCCGTGGTGGCTCTCTACATCTTTACGCTGGTGCCGGAATTTCTCCTACGCTGCGCCGCCTGGGTGCTGGTGCGGACGCTCTATCGGGTGCGGCTTAACGATATGGATCGGATTCCGGCTGACGGACCGGTGCTGTTGGTTTGTAACCACGTTAGCTACGTGGACGCGCTGGTGATCGGCGGCAGCGTGCCGAGGCCGGTGCGTTTTGTCATGTACTACAAGATTTTCCGCTGGCCGGTGTTGGGCTGGCTATTTCGCGCCGCCAAAACCATTCCCATCGCGGGCGCCAAAGAAAACCCCGAGGTGCTGGAAGCGGCCTTCGACCGGATCGACGACGAGCTGGCTGACGGCCAGGTGGTTTGTATCTTCCCGGAGGGCGCTCTGACCGACGACGGCGAGGTGGCAGCCTTCCGGAAAGGGGTTGAACGAATTCTTGAACGTCGGCCGGTCCCGGTGGTGCCGATGGCGCTCGACGGGCTTTGGGGCAGCTATTTCAGCCATTCTGACGGCGGGGCCTTTCGGGGCCCGTGGCGTAAGCTTTTCAGCCGCATCCGCCTGCGCACCGGAGAGCTGGTGGCGGCCAGTGAAGCCACCGCTGACGGGCTCCGTGATCGGGTGCTTCAGCTGATTCGAACCGGCGCGGACTGAGGGCCGGTCAACCTGCCCGCCGATCCGGCATTCGCCCTTGCGGCGGGCTTGTGGCTGAGGGACAATTCGCGGCTCCGGCGAGGGCTCGATTTGGGAGAATTCGGCGCCCGCCTCTGCTAACTGATCCGTGAGTCAGACATAATGCCCGATCGAAAGAAGCTTGCTGACGCCGTCCGTGCGCTCAGCATGGATGCGGTGCAGGCCGCAAACAGTGGCCACCCCGGAATGCCCATGGGCATGGCGGACATCGCTGAGGTGCTCTGGAACGATTTTCTCAGCCACAACCCGGCGGACCCGAATTGGTTCGATCGCGACCGGGTCGTGCTGTCCAACGGCCACGGCTCGATGCTGATCTACTCGGTGCTGCACCTGGCCGGCTACGATCTGGACATTGACGAGCTGCGCAATTTCCGTCAGCTGCATTCCAAAACCGCGGGTCATCCCGAATTTGCGGAAACACCAGGCGTTGAGACCACCACCGGGCCGCTGGGGCAGGGCCTGGCCAACGCGGTTGGCATGGCGCTCGCCGAGTCGATTCTGGCGGCTCGCTTCAATCGAGACGGCCATTCGATCGTCGATCACTTCACCTACGTGCTGGCCGGCGACGGTTGCCTGATGGAGGGCATTTCGCACGAGGTGTGCTCGCTGGCGGGCACACTGAAGCTGGGCAAGCTGATTTGTCTCTACGACGACAACGGCATTTCGATCGACGGTGAGGTGGACGGCTGGTTCACCGACGACACGCCGGCCCGTTTCCGGTCCTACGGCTGGCAGGTCATCGACGCGGTCGACGGCCACGACCCGGCGGCGCTCGCGAGTGCCCTGAAATCCGCCCGTGAAAATCGGGACGAACCCACGCTGATCTGCTGCAAAACCATGATCGGCTTTGGCTCACCAAACAAACAGGGCACGGCGTCGACACACGGCGCGCCGCTGGGTGAAGACGAAGTGGCCGCAACCCGGGTGCAGCTTCAATGGGAGCACCCGCCGTTCGAAATACCGGAAGATATTTACGCCGGCTGGAACGCCCGCGCGCGCGGCGCCGAGGACCAGCAGGCCTGGGATCAGCAGCTCGCGGCATACGAGGCCGCTGAACCGGAGCTTGCAGCGGAGCTCAAGCGGCTGATCAGCGGCGCGTTGCCGGCAGGGTGGTCCGAACTGATCGACGAGTACATTCGCGACTGCCAGGCGGGTGCTGCCAGCGTAGCGACCCGGAAGGCGTCCGGCATGGCGCTGGAGGCGATCGGCGCGGCGGTACCGGAAATGGTGGGAGGCTCCGCGGACCTGACGGGCTCCAACAACACCCGGCACAGCGCCAGTACGGATATCACCGCCAGCCATCGAGACGGCAACTACGTCAACTACGGCGTGCGCGAGTTTGGCATGACCGCCATGGCCAACGGGATGGCGCTGCACGGGGGGATCATCCCCTACACCGGCACCTTTCTGGTCTTCTCCGACTACGCCCGAAACGCGGTACGTATGTCGGCGCTGATTCCGGCGGCTTCGATTCATGTTTATACCCACGACTCGATCGGCCTGGGTGAAGATGGCCCGACTCACCAGCCCGTTGAACACGTGGCAAGCCTACGACTGATTCCGAACCTCGAGGTTTGGCGCCCCTGCGATACGGTGGAGACCGCCTGGGCCTGGAAAGCGGCCGTCGAGCGGCGTGACGGCCCAACAACGTTGGTGCTGACCCGCCAGGGACTGCCGCATCAGCAGCGCGACGCGGACACCCTGGCCTCGGTAGAACGAGGCGGCTACGTGCTCAAGGACAGCTCGAGCGAGAACCCGGCACTAATTTTGATCGCCACCGGTTCAGAGGTGACGCTGGCCATGGCCGCGGCGGAAACGCTCGAGGCCGAAGGCATCGGCACCCGGGTGGTTTCCATGCCCTGCACCTCTGCGTTTGATCGACAGCCGGAGGCCTACCGCGAGGCGGTGCTGCCGAGCAGCGTCAGGGCGCGCCTGGCGATAGAGGCCGCAAGCGCCGACTACTGGTATCGCTACACCGGGCTGGACGGCGACGTCCTGGGCATGCACAGCTACGGCGCATCAGCACCGGCCCCAGAACTTTTCAGGCACTTTGGCTTTACCCCGGACAACGTGGTTGCTCGGGGCAAGAAGCTTGTGCAGAACCGCCCCTAACACTCAACGGAGACAACTTCATGGCCGTCAAAATTGCCATCAACGGATACGGACGTATCGGTCGCAACGTGCTTCGAGCGATTCACGAATCAGGTCGCGCCGGTGAGTTCGATGTCGTCGCCATCAACGACCTCGGTGACCCCCAAACCAACGCCCACCTGACTCAGTTCGACACCGCTCACGGCCGGTTCCCGGGGACCGTCGAGGTGCAGGGCGAGGACCTGGTGATCAACGGTGACCGGGTGAAAGTCTTCGCCGAGCGCGATCCGGCCAAGCTGCCCTGGGGTGAGATGGGCGTCGACGCCGTCATGGAGTGCACCGGGATCTTCACGAGCCGGGACCGGGCGGGTCTGCATCTGTCTGCCGGCGCCCGTAAGGTGGTCATTTCTGCGCCCGCCGGAGACGCTGACGCCATGGTCGTATACGGGGTCAACCACGACGTCATCAAACCCGAACATCAGGTGGTTTCGAACGCCTCCTGTACCACCAACTGCCTGGCGCCGGTGGTCAAGCCGCTGCACGAGGCAATTGGCGTCGAGTCGGGGTTGATGACCACTATTCACGCCTATACGAACGATCAAGTCCTGACGGACGTTTTCCACAAGGACCTGCGGCGTGCACGGTCGGCCACCATGTCTCAGATTCCCACCAAAACCGGCGCCGCCAGCGCGGTGGGTAAGGTGCTGCCCGAGCTTAACGGCAAGCTGGACGGGTTTGCCATGCGGGTTCCGACCATCAACGTGTCGGTCGTCGACCTGAGCTTCATCGCCAGCCGCGACACCACGGTTGAGGAGGTCAACGCGACGGTCAAGGCCGCAGCGGAGGGGCCGCTCAAGGGCATTCTCGGCTACAACGACGCGCCGCTCGTGTCGATCGATTTCAACCATACTCCCGAGTCTTCCAACTTTGACGCCGGCCTCACCAAGGTAATCGGCGGCAAGCTGGTGAAGATCCTGTCCTGGTACGACAACGAGTGGGGCTTTTCGAACCGGATGCTCGACACGACGCTGGCCGTGGTCAACGCGTGACGGCAGGCGTGGGTTTTCTGCGCTTAAAGGACATCGAGCTCAGCGGCAAGCGCCTGCTGATCCGGGAAGACTTAAACGTGCCGCTCGCTGACGGCAAGGTCAGCAGCGATACCCGGATACAGGCGGCCTTGCCGGCCATCCGCATGGCCATGGATGCCGGCGCCCGGGTCATGATCCTGTCCCACCTGGGGCGTCCTACGGAGGGCGAGTTTGACCCGACGTTTTCCATGGCCCCGGTCGCCGAACATCTGTCGGCGCTGCTCGGCGCTCAAGTGCCGCTGATCAGCAACTGGCTGGACGGCATCGACTGCGAGCCAGGCCGGGCGGTGCTATGCGAGAACGTTCGTTTTAATCCTGGCGAGAAGGCCAACGACCCGGCGCTGAGTCAGCGGATGGCGTCCCTCTGCGACGTCTTCGCTATGGATGCCTTTGGCACCGCCCACCGCGCCCAGGCTTCGACGCACGGCGTCGCCGAATATGCACCGGTGGCCTGCGCCGGCCCCTTGCTGGCCGGGGAACTTGAGGCGTTGGCCAAGGCCACCGATAAGCCCAGCCGGCCCATGATGGCGATTGTCGGGGGGGCTAAGGTTTCGACCAAGCTGACGGTGCTTGAGGCGCTGTCAAAAAAAGTTGACCAGCTGATTGTCGGTGGCGGGATTGCCAACACCTTCATCGCGGCTGCCGGACACGCCGTCGGCAAATCGCTGTACGAACCGGATCTGGTGGATCAGGCGGTGACTCTAATGGAAGCTGCCCGGGCGGCCAACGCTGAGATTCCGGTGCCGGAGGACGTCGTGGTGGGCGACAGCTTCAGCGCTGACGCGCAGGCGCGCACCTGCGCCGTCGGTGACGTTCAGCCGGATGAAATGATCCTGGACATCGGGCCCCGTACGGCCGCGCGCTATGCCGGCATGATCGGTGCCGCGGGCACCGTGGTCTGGAACGGGCCGGTTGGCGTCTTTGAGTTTCCCGCCTTCAGCGAGGGAACGGCGGCCGTCTCTCGAGCCGTGGCTGAGTCCAGCGCCTTTTCCATCGCCGGCGGCGGTGACACCCTCGCAGCGATCGAGCGGTTCGGCGTTGCCGACCAGATCTCCTATATCTCCACCGGCGGCGGTGCGTTCCTGGAATTTCTTGAGGGTCGTGAACTGCCTGCGGTGGCCATGCTAAAAGCTCGGGCAGGAGCTTCGGCTGACTGAGCCGGCCAGCTGCCCGACACAAAGGAAACCCATGAACGTAGAACAGCTCACCCGCACCGCCCAGGCGATGGTGGCGGCCGGTAAAGGGATTCTCGCCATCGATGAATCCACCGGCACCATCACAAAACGCTTCGACCAGATTGGCCTTGAGAGTACGGAAGACCACCGCCGCGCCTATCGCGAAATGCTGCTGTCCACCCCCGATCTCGGTCAGCATATATCTGGCGCCATTCTGTATGACGAAACGCTCCGCCAGACGGCCAGTACCGGCCAGTCGTTTGTCGACCTGATGAAAAAGGCCGGAATCATTCCGGGCATCAAGGTCGACAAAGGCGCCCATCTGCTGGCTGGCCATCCCGGGGAAATGATTACCGAGGGCCTCGACGGACTGCGCGACCGGCTGGCGGAATACGCCAAGCTGGGTGCGGGATTTGCCAAGTGGCGGGCTGTGATCAAGATCGACGACAACGCGCCCACCAGCGCCTGCGTGGACGCCAATGCTCACGCCCTGGCGCGGTATGCGGCCCTTTGTCAGGAGGCTGACATTGTGCCGATCGTCGAGCCAGAGGTGCTGATGAACGGGAGCCACGACCTCGACACCAGCTACGAAGTGACCGAGGCGACGCTGAAAAGCCTCTTCAGCGCGCTCTTTGATCAGGGGGTTCTCCTGGAAGGCACTATCCTGAAAGCCTCCATGGTCATTGCCGGCGACGAGTGCGCCGAGCAGGCGAGCGTGCCGGAGGTGGCCGAAGCCACGCTGCAGTGTCTCTATAACGCCGTGCCGGCTTCCACGGCAGGGATCGTGTTTCTGTCGGGCGGCCAGTCGGAGATTGTCGCCACCCAGCATCTCGACGCCATGAACAGCGTCGGACCTCACCCCTGGCCGCTGAGCTTTTCCTACGGCCGGGCGCTGCAGCATGGCGCGTTGCTGAAGTGGGGCGAAGACATTACCCAAAATGTGGCCGCGGCCCAGGCGATCCTCGCACACCGGGCGCGCTGCAACGGGCTGGCCGCTACCGGTCAATACGACGAATCGGTTGAGGCCGCCTGAAACCGCTTTGAGCCGCCCCGGCGGTCCCGTCTTCGGGTCTCGCCAGCGGTTTTCCAGCAACGCGTCGCGCATGCGGCGCCCCTGCCTGTGGAGCCTTCGCCATGAGCAATGACCTGAAGGAACGAGCGCTCGAATACCACCGTCTGCCCACCCCCGGCAAAATTGAGGTGGTGGCAACCAAAACCCTCACCACCCAGGACGAGCTGGCGTTGGCCTACTCGCCGGGCGTTGCAGCCGCGTGCGAGCTGATCGAAAAGGATCCGGCCAGTGTGTCGGAGGTCACGTCACGCAGCAATCTGGTGGCGGTGGTCACCAACGGTACGGCGGTCCTCGGGCTTGGCGCGATCGGCCCGCTGGCGGCGAAGCCGGTGATGGAGGGGAAAGCGGTGCTGTTCAAGAAGTTTGCCGGTGTGGACGTCTTCGACATCGAGATCAACGAGGACGATCCGGACAAGCTGGTGGACATTATCGCGGCGCTGGAGCCGACCTTTGGCGGCATCAATCTCGAGGACATCAAAGCGCCGGAGTGTTTCTTGGTGGAGCGCAAGCTGCGGGAGCGGATCAACAGTCCCGTGTTTCATGACGACCAGCACGGCACGGCGATTATCACGGCTGCGGCGCTGCTCAATGCGCTGGAGATGGTGGGAAAGTCGATCGAGGAGGTGCGCCTGGCCGCTTCCGGCGCCGGCGCCGCCGGGATTGCCTGCCTGGACCTGCTGGTCAGCCTTGGTCTCAAGCCGGAGAACGTGCTGGTCACCGACCGGGCCGGCGTGGTGCACAAGGGTAGAGACAATCTGTCCGCTGACGACCCCAAGGCCCGCTACGCCACCGCGGAGTCCGCCAGGACGCTGGCCGAAGCGATGGACGGCGCGGATGTGTTCCTCGGCGTTTCAGCGCCCGGCGTTGTCGATCAGGCGATGGTCCGCTCCATGGCGCCAAACCCGATCATCCTCGCGCTGGCCAACCCGGTGCCCGAGATTATGCCCGAGGAGGCGCACGGCGCCCGGGATGACGTGATCATGGCAACCGGTCGCTCAGACTACCCAAACCAGGTCAACAACGTGCTGTGTTTCCCCTATATTTTCCGCGGCGCGCTGGACGTTGGTGCCACGGGGATCACCGAGGAAATGAAGATGGCGGCGGTACGGGCCATCGCGGGTTTGGCGCGGATCGAAGCGAGCGATATCAGCGCCCAGGCTTACGGCGGCGAGCTGCCCCAGTTCGGGCGTGAATACCTGATCCCACAACCGTTTGATCCGCGACTGATTGTCCACGTGGCGCCCGCGGTGGCGGAGGCCGCGATGGCGTCGGGCGTGGCCACCCGACCAATCAGCGACATGAACGAGTATCTGGAGCAGCTCAACCAGATGGTGTTCCGTTCAACGATGCTGATGAAGCCGATCGTTGAGCGTGCGAAAGCGGATCCCCGCAAGGTGGTGTTCGCTGAGGGCGAAGAAGAGGTGGTGCTGCGGGCGGTTCAGAACGTGCTCGATGACGGTCTGGCGATCCCTATTTTGGTCGCGCGCCCGAGCGTGCTGGCCATGCGTATCAAGAAACTTGGCCTGCGCATCGATCCCGAGCGCGACCTTGAGGTGGTCAATCCGGAAGATGATCCTCGCTACCGGGACTACTGGACGCTTTACTACGAAAAGATGCAACGGCGTGGCATCACGCCGGCGACCGCAAAATACGTCGTGCGCACGCGCAATACGGTGATCGCCGCGCTGATGGTGGAACGAGGCGAAGCCGGCGCGATGATCGCCGGGGTGGTGGGGCGATACAACAAGAAGCTCGCGCACGTGCTCGGCGTCCTCGGCTTGCGCGACGGCGTCAGCCAGGCCTCGTCACTGTCGGTGATGGGCACCGCGGAGCACAAGGTGTTTGTCTGCGATACGCACGTCAATGCCAACCCAAGCGCCAAAGAAATTGCCGACGCCACGCTGCTCGCGGCTGAGCGGGTGCGCGAATTTGGGCTGGAGCCCAAGGTGGCCATGGTCAGCCACTCTGACTTTGGCAGCCACAGCGATCTCTCCAGCGAGAAGATGCGGCAGGCGCTCGAGCTGGTTCGCGAACTCGATCCGGCGCTTGAGGTTGATGGCGAGATGAAGGTGGATACCGCCCTGGTGCCTGAGCTTCGTCAGAAGATTGCGCCTCACTCTCCGCTGACGGGCAGCGCTAACCTGCTAATAATGCCCGACCAGGCGTCAGCCCATATCTCGTTTTTTATGACCAAAGTGCTCGCCGACGCGGTGGCGGTGGGTCCGCTGCTGCTCGGGGCGGCCAAACCGGCTCACGTGCTCACACCCACCGCCACCGTACGCCGGGTCGTTAACGTGACGGCACTGGCGGTCGTGGACGCGCAAAAGTTGGATCACCCGAACGGCGACTGACTCATCCAGAAGGCGGCCGGTGATCATTCATCGACCGGCCGCGGGTGCCGTTAGCACGTAAACGTCGATTTTCCGGCCGGCGCTCCCCCATCCATAAATGTCATATTGATATAACGATATGACAATGCTACTGTCGAGACCGTCTCGTCAGCGGAGCTGACCCTGTCGACGAGACGGCGATCATAGGTCCGGCGACGCCGCTGTCGACTGTGTGCATCAGATCCCGACGGCGAAGCTGGCTGGCAACAGCGTCAGTATTTGCAGCATAGGGGTTCTACCATGCACCGAAAGTTACTGTTATCCACGTTGATTGCCGGCTGCCTGTCGGTGCCAGCCCAGTCCGCACTGGCCCAGTCGGGCGACGACGAGAGCGGCCTGGAGGAAATCGTGGTTACGGCGCGGAAGCGCGAGGAGAGTCTTCAGGAGATTCCCATCGCCATCACCTCCGTGTCTTCGCTCGACATTCTGGAAGGTGGCCTCACTGGTCTTGAAGACCTGTCGCAGCTTGCCTCGGGTTTTTACTTCTTCAACCAAGGCCAGAATCAGCCCGGCCGCTACAACACGCAGCTGCGTTTCCGAGGTCTGAACCAGGCCCAGTTTTCCCCCAGCTTTGAAACCGGCGCGCTGTTTATCGACGGCGTCTACGTGCTCAACGGCGGTACGTCACTCTCACTCATGGATATTGAGCGTGTAGAGGTCATCAAGGGGCCCCAGTCTGCCTACTTTGGCCGGAACACTTTCGGCGGCGCGGTGAACTTCATCACGCGCGACCCCAGCATGGAAGAATTCGGCGGTGAGGTGAATGTCAGCGGGACCCATCGCAGCCGCTTCGACGTCACCGCGTTTGTGGAAGGACCGCTCATCCCGGACGTCCTTTCCGGTAGCCTGAGCGCTCGCGTCTACGACAAGCAGGGGCATTTCACGGCTTCTGACGGCGGCCGCTTAGGTGACGAGAACACCGAGACCATCTCCGCCAAGCTGCTCTGGCAGCCCAGCGACAACTTAAGCGTTCGCTTCCGCGCCTCTTACTCGGAAGACGACGACGGTGCGCCGGCACAGGCCTATGTCGCAGGTCGAGTCAACGATTCCTGTAGCGGTCGCACGATCACCACGCCTGCCGGCGAAACGGTCAACCCGGTTAACTTTATCTGCGGCCAGGTACCAGACGTTGACAGCACCATTCCGGTGACGGGAAGCCGCGTGATCGACGGTAATACGACGCTGCCTGACGGCTTAAACGGTGCCGGCCTCAGCTTGGCTGAGGTTTTCGGCAGCGCGCCGCTGCCGCCTGGTGTACCGGGCATCAACGATATCGGCCTGATTCGCGAGACCCTGCGCCTGAGCGCAAGCGCCACCTACAGCTTCGACAATGGGATGGATCTGGATGTGGTCCTTGGCGTCAACGATCAGCAGGCCAATTTTATCCGTGACTTTGACCTTTCAGCATTCCCGGGTGGATTCTCGAACGACCCCCAAAACCTGGAAGACCAGAGTTTTGAGATTCGCCTGACCGGTCCACAGGATGGTCGTCTGCGGTGGTCGGCAGGCGTCAACTATTACGAGCAGGAATTTACCTCCTCGCTGACCGGCGGCACCTTCATGTTTGGGTGTATCGGCCTCGAGCCCGGAAACGATCAGTCTGACTGCGTGCCGGGGGCGGGCGGCAATCCGTTCCTGCTAGGGCCTTTCCCCAACGGCTTTGGTCAGTCTGACGAGGCCGAGGTTCTCGGGATCTTTGCCTCGCTGGACTTTGACCTGACCGATACGATCACTCTGACCGCTGAGGGACGCTATCAGCAGGACACGCTGACCAAGGGCGGCGTCACCGGCCCCGACGGGCTGAATAACGCGCCGGAATTTGAGTTCAACGAATTTCTGCCCCGCGTGATCGCCCGCTGGCAGCCGGGTCAGGACACCACGCTCTACGCCAGCTATGCGCTGGGTGTTGTGCCGGGTGACGCCAACGACTTCTTCCTCAACGCTGATGAGCAAGAGCGAGCGCAGTACCTGGCGCAGTTTCCGGGACTGAACGAATCTCTGCCCCAGGAGGAACTGGACGCCTTTGAGCTCGGCTGGAAGCAGGTGCTATTTGACGGTGCCGGCTACCTGAACGTTGCCGTGTGGTGGAATGAGTGGGTCGGCATCAAGGGTCGCTCCAGCGGGTTGATTAACGAAACCTGTACCGCTAATGACGTTGCCATCGGTGCCCCGGGCTGTACCTATGACGGCGTTATCGGAGATGTCACCACCCGCCAGCTGCCGAATCCGGAGACCGGCGTACTCGAGCCGTTCTTCAACGCTCGCAACGTCCTGCTGGACGGCGACGCTGATCTGAAAGGCTTCGAGGTTGATGTGGGTGGAACCATTGTCGACGGCTGGACCGTTGACGCCAGCGTCGCTTACGTCGACACCGAATATACCCGCTACATCTTCAACTTTGGCGAGGCGATTTTTGGATTTTCGGACGTCACCGGCCTGTCTGTGCCCCGGGTGCCCAAGTGGAGCGGCAACCTGACCTCAACCTACCGTTTCGATCTGCCTGGTGCCTGGGAGGGTTTTGCCCGTACCGACATCAACTATTTCGGCGAAACGTTTACCGACGAGCGTAATCTGGCGTTTACCGAAGACTATTTTATCACTGACGTTCGGATCGGCGCGGAGACCGACAAGTATCGGGTTGAGCTGTTCGTCAACAACCTGTTCGACGTTGACGCCTGGGCCAGCGGTGCCCGGTTCTCGGACACGGCGTTCCCGGTGGACTTCGGCAACTTCTTTGTGCAGCAGGGGGTCAACGTGGCACCCAACGATCGACAGGAGTTCGGCCTGCGCGCCAGCATCATGTTCTGATTTAATGGAAGGCCCCGCCGGCACCGCCGGCGGGGCACACTTACGAAAACGAGGGGTGCGCTGACGCGCAAATAAAGGGGCCATGCCACAACTGACGGTGGACGAATCGCTGAACGCTATCCGGCCGGATTGGGATCTGGTCAGCAGCGGTTCGATGTCCCGAGCCCCGCTCTATTATCAGCTTTACACCGTCCTGCGCGGTGCCATCTATGACGGCAAGCTGGCCTACAAAAGCCAGATCCCGAGCGAGCAGCGCCTCGCAGACGCTTTTGCAATCTCCCGGATCACCGCCAAGCGGGCCATGGATGAGCTTGCGGCTGAGGGCCTGATCGCCCGCTTCCGTGGCAAAGGTTCCCACGTGACCTATCAGTACTCACCGCAGCCCGTTCGGGCGCCGCTGGTGGGGATGCTGGAAAACCTCGCTGAGATGGGCAAACACAGCAGTGTCAGGGTGCTGTCGATTGAACGGCTCGTACCACCGGAGTCGATTCGGGACCTTCTCGATCTTACGCCCAGCGACAAGGTGCACAAGCTCGTGCGGGTCCGCAGCAACGAAGACGGTGAGCCGTTTGCTTACTACGTGAGCTGGACTGCCGGTATCCGTCGGGGCTATACCCGCAGCAAGCTCGAGTCGACACCCCGGCTGGAGATCTTCCACGACAACGGGCTGAGGCTGAGCAACGTCAGCCAGGTGCTCAGCGCCGAGCCGGCGACACCGTCGGTGGCGGCTGAGCTGGACGTCGAGCCCGGCACGGCGCTGCTATCCATCCGGCGTCTGTCGTCGGTCGAAGGTCCACGCATCGTCGATGTGCTCGACTGTCTCTACAACCCCAAACGCTATAAGTACGCCATGGAGCTGAGTCTTGATTGATCCGGCGCCGAAGGCTTGAATCAAAATTCACAGGAGCGGAGGAACCTATGACCTTTATCTATACCAAGATCGACCGGGAGTTGCCGGACGAAGTGCGCGAGTGGCTGGAGCAGGAGGGCAAGGAACAAGAAGAGCGCTACCAGAAAATTGTCGCGGAGATGAAGGCGCTTAACCCCTCTCGCGATCAGTGGTACGAAGAGTTCTTCGAGCGGTTGAAGAAGTATGGCTTCAACGCTGACGGTGATCAGCGGGTCAAAATCAAAGAAGAAGAGCTGCCGGTGAAGCCCGACGGCGAACACGTTGTTGTCTACTGAAGGGGATTAGAAACATGTCCAGACCACATATCGAACCGTTTTGCGATCGCGACGTACCCTTCAAGAACATGACCCTGCCGGGCTTCGGCGTCGGTTTCAGCTACAAGATGCTCAGCTTCGATACCGAAATCGGGTCCTGCACCATGACCGTGCAGCTCGCCGGCGGGTACCGTCAGGCGCCCGGGTTCAGCTACTCGGAGCTCGAGTTCATCGTTGTTGAAGGCAACATTCAGGTCGGCGACAAGAGCTGTCGCAAGGGCCACTACTTTTATGTCCCGGCGGGTTACGCGCTGCCGGAGATCACCAGCGATCAGGGTGCGCTCCTGCTGATGATGTACAACACGGCAGAACCGAGTCGCGTGGATAGCGATCAGCACCACCCGCAATCTCGCGCCGAGCTCTATCATGATGTCGACTCTTTTGGTGACATCGTCTGGCAGCCGGGCAATCTGGTCAGTCCGTCGGTGGCGTCGGGGTGCATGATCAAGCTGCTGAACTTCAATCCGCAGACCTACGCCATGACGTTCCTGTACTGCATGACCCCGGATTTCCATCAGGACAATATCTCCTACCACGACTGTGCGGAGGAGGGATATCACCTCTGGGGCACGTCCTGGATGATGCAGTTTGGTGATTTGCCCACGGGTGGCTACTTCTGGCGTCCGCCGTATATCAACCACGGTGCTTTTGCGAGTGAGTTTGGCTGTATCGCCATCGGTCGCACCGACTCGAAGCTGTTCAATCACTTCCACTACAACCCGTGGAGCACACCTGATCAGAACGAGCTGCGGTCAGCAGCCCGGCTCGCCAAACGCGATCCGATTCTCTACAAGTGGTGCGTCAACAATGCGCATAACCATCCTCACGGACCCGAAGACTTTGAGGATACGATGCAGCGTCGCGGTGGTGGTCATACCCACGCTGACGGAACACACCATCACCACGACCACAACGGAGATCACGTCCACGACTGAGGGCGAGTACCGGCGTTGCTCATCCATCGACGGGCCCGCGCAGCAGCTGCGCGGGCCCGTCTTTGGTTATGAATGGCTGATCAGTCGCCGTTCGATGACGCCGGGAGTACCGCCCAGGAATGCTGCTGACGATAGGCCTCGGCAAAGCGGTTGATATCGTCCTGGAACTGCAGACTGAAGTCGATGAAATCCAGACCGTTGAGCAGCATGTGGCGGTCGGCCTCGTCGATCTTGAACGAAAAGCTGTGCAGGTCGCCGGCCTCGACCCGATTGTTCGTCAAGTCGACGGTCAGCTGGTTGGCCTGCGGATCAACTTCGCAGAACCGGCGCAGCGCGGCGATCTCGTCCGCCGGCAGATCGATCGCCAGCAGCCCGTTTCGCCCGCAGTTCATGCGAAAAATGGCGCCGAAGCCCTCAGCGATAATCGCGCGGATGCCAAAATCGGTGAGTGCCCACACGGCGTGCTCACGAGATGAGCCGCAGCCAAAGTTGCGGCCGCTCAGCAGAATGCTGGCGTCGCGGTAAGCTGGCTGATTAAGCACGAAGTTTTCGGCCGGCCCGATTTTCTGGCTGCCGTCGTAGCGGTAGCGCCAGCCGGCAAACAGGCCTGCGCCGAGACCGCTCTTGCTCACCCGCTTCATTTCTCGGGACGGGATCAGCTGATCGGTATCGATGTTGTCCTGCATGATCGGGGCGGCGACGCCCTGGTGCACCGTAAACGCCCTCATGCCGCTGCCTCCTGATATTGGCGCACGTCCGCGATGCATCCGGCGACAGCCGCGGCGGCCACCGACGCCGGGCTGGCGAGGTGGGTGCGGGTGCGGGGGCCCTGCCGGCCGCGGAAGTTTCGGTTGGTGCTCGACACCACCCGTTGCTCCGGTCCAAACCCCTCGCCGCCGGCATTGAAACACAGGGAGCAGCCGGGTTCCCGCCACTCAAAGCCGCTGCCGGTGAAAATCTGATCGAGCCCCTCCTGCTCAGCCGCTTGCTTCACCTGCGCGGAGGCCGGGGTGCAAATCGCCCTGACTCCCTCAGCGACCCTGCGCCCTTTGAGAACTGCAGCGGCGGATCGAAGGTCACTCAGCCGAGCATTGGTGCATGAGCCAATAAACGCGCCGTCGATCGGCAGCCCGATCAGCGGCTGGCCGGGCTTGAGACCCATGTAGTCCATGGCTTGGGTGAACTCAGCGCGCTGTTCGTTGCTGTCCGCTGTGTCCAGTTCTGGCGCGCCGGCGGTGACCGCCACGGCATGCTGGGGACTGATACCCCACGTGACGGTCGGCGGAACCTCGCTCACGTCGATGGAAAGCACCTTATCGAAGGCCGCTTCATCGTCGCTGCGAAGCGCTCGCCATTGTTCCACCGCTTCATCCCAGCGGTTACCTACGGGTGCGTAGGGTCGGCCTGCCACGTAGCTGATGGTTTTTTCGTCCGGCGCAATCAGCCCGGTAAACGCCGAGAACTCCACAGCCATATTGCACAGCGTAAAGCGCGCCTCCATGTCGAGCGCGCGGATGGCGGGCCCGCGAAACTCCATGGCGTGGTTGGCTGCACCCGCTGCCGAGTATTTCCCGATCAGGTAGAGAATCAAGTCCTTAGCGGTCACGCCGTTGGCCAGCTCGCCGCTGAACTCCACCGCGAGCTGCAGCGGCTTGCGGGCTCGCAGCGTCTCGGTGGCCAGCGCGTGTTCGCAGTTGCTGGTGCCGATACCCCAACCGATTGCGCCGAGCGCACCGAGGGTGCACGTATGGCTGTCCGGGCAGACGACCACCAGGCCGGGCAGGGTGATGGCCTGCTCAGCCGAAATGAGGTGGGCAATGCCGTGACGGGGATCGTTGATATCAAATAGCGTGATGCCGGCCTCGCGGGCAGTGGCTCGCATGGTCGTGATAAACGCTTCGCCGCCGGGCACCTCGGTGGCGTCACCGCGGCCAGGATAGGTGTCCAGAATATGGTCCATGGTGGCAAACACCTGGGCGGGGTTGCGAACCTCGCGACTGCTTTCGGCCAGGCTGGTCAGCGCCACCCCGCCCGTCCGCTCGTGCAGAAACACTCGGTCCACGTAGACCAGAGAGGAGCCGTCGTCCAGGTTGCGGACCACGTGACGATCCCAGATCTTGTCAAACAGCGTTTGGGGCATATTGTCCGAATGCGTTAAAAGACCTAATTGTATAACATTAAGACTTTTAGTTCGGGGCATCGCGGTGGCAGAAGCCAGCGAAGATAAAGGCGATCACGGCCCTGCCCAGCGACAGACGCAGGCCGGCATCCACGAGTTTATCTTTGGCGCCCCAAACGCAGAGCGAGAAGCCCTGCTGCGGTTCTGGGCGGTTCTCGGTTTTGAGCCGGTTGACGAGGGGCGCCTCGGGCCGGAGGCCGCTGGCCTGGCTTATGCGCATCGCCAGGGCCTGACCAGCGTTCGTCTTCGCCATCGCGGCTGCGATACGTTCAACACCGGTCTGGTTCGTCTGCAGTTCTGGGATCAGCTGCGTAACGAAGGTCTGGACGACACGCGGCCGCTGGTGGTGGGCAGCCGATGGATGGGCCTCTATACCCAGGATATCCTCCAGCTCCGAGACAGCCTGACGAACAGTGAACAGCAGCGTGAGTGGGCGCTGTGGGTATCCCCGCTGGTCAATGCGCCGCTGAGCCACCCTCCCGCAGAAGTGGACTTTTACCGACCGTTTGTCGGCCTGCGCGAAACGCTGGTGTTCGGGCGGCGATTCCGGCTGGCATTTATCCAGCGCGCGGGCTTTGACCGGCCGGGCTTCGGGACCATTGACGACCGTCTGGCGTTCCGCAACACCGAAGGCAGCCACGCGAACATCGTGCAGCCCGCCGGTCGGTTTGACTCTGCGTTTTACAAGCGCGTGTTCGGCTTCGAAACCGCACCCTATGGTGATGCCCACGATTCGGGTACCGAGCAAACGACAATAGAGGCGCTAGCTCTGCGTCCAGGGGAAACCTTCCACATCGAGCGGACGCGGGCCCTGGATTGCCCCAGCGGCCTGCTGCAGATCTATTCGTCTTACCTCGCCGGCGATGATCGGCGCGATCGATCGCGCCCGGGCTGCGGCAACCTGTGCGCCTATTCGGTCAAGGTGCGGGACCTGGATCGGCTTTGCGCGGAGGTCGGCGATGCCGGTGGGGTGGTCAGCGACCGATTCGAAGACGAGTTTGGCGAAGCTTCGGTCTGCTTTGACGGCCCTGACGGCTATGCCTGGGTTGCGGTTGCTGATGTGGGCTGAGCTTCGCGGCTATCCCATCACGGCGTTTGTCGTTTGTCTGTTGGCCTATACAACGGCGCAGATGGATCTCGCGCTGTTCGGGTTTGCCATTCCTGCCATCCGGGAGGAGTTTAACCTCAGCCTTTCCGGGGTGATGACCATCGTCTCCAGCGCGTTTGTGCTGGGCGGTCTGCTGATCGTGTGGCTGGCGCTGCTGGCCGATCGGCTGGGACGCAAAGCGCTTTTCAAGCTGTCGCTCCTGGCCTCGTCCATACTGGTGGCGCTGCACGGCGCAGCGGTCAACTCGCTGACGCTGATGTTCCTCCGCGGCAGCAGCATCGCTGCGGGCGGCCTGTCGTATCCGGTGACGGGCGCGATTATCTCGGAGGAGTTTCCGGCCCGGTCCCGCGGGTTGTTTCTGGGTTTCCTGCAGATCGGTTACCCGCTCGGGTGGGCGCTGGCGTCGCTATGGGCGGCGTGGCTCCTGAGCCAGCATAGCTGGCGCTGGCTGTTTCTCACCGGCCTGGTCAGCCTGCCGTTGATCTGGGTGGTCCACCGCCTGATTCGCGAGCCGCGCCGCGCGGTTGAGGCGCGCGGGGTCGGCCAGGAAAAGGTTCGGCTCAAGGAGCTGTTTTCGCCCGGCCTGCGCCGCCGAACGGCGCTGCTCTTTTGCGCGCAGTTCTTGTTTGTTTGGGCGTACGCGGGCTCAATTTTTCTTTTTCCCAGCTACCTCGCGGAACACCGGAGCATGGCGGCCGTGGAGTTTTCGCTCCTCATTGGTGCCGGCAACGCTATCGGCATCATCGGCTACATCCTGGCTGCGGTGATCGGGGAGTTTTATATGACCCGACGAAACACGGTCGTGCTGTGGACGCTGCTGGGCGCGCTGATGTTTCAGGTGCTGGTTTGGGGTGCGGAAAGTTACGGCCAGATCCTGGCGGCTTACGGGGTGATGAGCATGTTTTTTTACGGCAGCGCCGCCGTCAAGTTTGCCTACCTGGCTGAGGTGTTTCCGACGCGCGCGCGCGCCACGGCGATGGCAACGTGCGGCTCTTTTGCCGTCACGCTCGGTTCCGCGGCGGGGCCGCTGTTGGCCTCGCTGGCGGTGGAGACGGTGGGCTGGACCGTGGGCTACTCGCTCCTGGTTGGGGTGCCGCTATTTCTTGCCGGCTGCCTGTACCTGTTTCTTACGCCGGTGGCGTCGGGGCTGGAGGTGGAAGAGGTGGAGCGCGTACTCGCCACCTAGAAGATGATTGATAGAGGTTAAGCCACATGCAGGGATTTAAGGTCAACGAGTTTGGCGGGCCGGAGGTGATGGTCTGGGAGGAGCTGGAGCCGCTGGTACCCGGCGAGGGCCAGGTGCTGGTTGACGTACACGCCAGCGGCGTGAATTTTGCTGAAACCCGCA